>JAHBWY010000006.1 GCA_019636735.1 Phycisphaeraceae bacterium | reverse complement strand
AGGCGGGGGAGGCGTGTTTGGGGCGGGAGGGCAGTTTACAGGCGGGCGCAAGGCCATGTTCCGCAGCGCCTTGCAGCATGTGCCCCCGTGCTCTGATTCGCGTTGAGCACGCAGCCTCCGCTGCCCACAATGGAGCGAAGACGCGGCAACATGATTGATGGGATCAAGGTGGGTCAGCTCTCGGCGGGTAGTGGGTCGGTTTTAGGTGCGAGTTGACAGGCGCCGCATTCTTGACATTGGACACTACGGCGATAATTGTGCGCGCACAACCTGCATAGTCCGCGACTATCGCGGCGCCACGCCACGGCGCGGCAATAGCAGGTTGCAAGTACAAAAGTCAGGAGAGCGTACAATGAGCTATTCGCAAGAAGCCCTGACCAGATCGGTCGGTAAGGTAGCATGCGCGGACTCTGAAATGGCAGCCCCGGCGAACCCCATGCTGGCCATAAAGTCAGAATCGAATGGCTCGACCCTTGTAGCCTCCAGGCACGTCCGAACTCCAGTTCGTCCTCCGTGCTTGCGCAGTCGACCTGTGCCCACAGAGCTAGCCAAGGCCAACCACACGCAAGTGTGCTACGGACAACCCGCCATGTTCGAGGGGAGATGCCGACATCGAGATCGAATTCCGTAGGAAGATACTCCCCGCTGCCCGCAGTCGAGAAAAATGGACATAGGCGGTCTCGCCATGTCGGGCGCCACCAATGGCCGATGAACCATTGGACGCCTGCTGCCCTGATTGTAGTGGCCATGAACTCACAATCACCGCGAGGCACAACCCCCGAGTTCCCGGAGATATGTGCAGCCTCAAGTGGATTCACTGCGACGGCGCATGACCATGAAATCACGACGCTCGCGATGACGCCAACTCCCGCCGAAAGCATCGCCCGCTTTACCACTTTAGGGTACCGGCTTCCGGCAAATACTCGAATGCAACTGCGAGGCCGCAACTTTGCCCTCCAACCAGATCGTACACTAAAAACAATGAAGTCCGCTCGTGGCATCTGATTTGCGCAAACGTCGGCGGTAAGCTCATGAGCATGTGGCAGAAGCACGCGATACAGTGAAGGCCCATCATTCGCAGTCCTGGGCAAGCCAGCAAACCAACTCGCCCATGAGAAGGCGCGCTCAACCATCCACGTCGCGACAATGTCACGAAGCCCCATATCGCTTGGGGCAGTTCCGCTTCGCTGAACTCAATCTCATATCTCTTCGCACCGACTGCCACATGTTCCCTTGTTGAGCGTGGTCTATGCACATGGGCGAATCTGATCAAGTGGCCGAGGCGGCCTACACGATCGCAACTCATCCCAACGAAGACCCTGACGTCGTCATTAATCCAAGGATGCGTAAACCGGTCCGTTCGGGCTCCACGGATAGTCGCCGAGACCAGGGGGGAGGGGCTGGCTGCAAGCGTCACAAAGCTTCCTGTACTTTGTGGCGCCCGATTGAACAGACTTGATAAAATCGCGCCACTGGGTTTTGCAATGCTGGGGGGCATTTTGCCCCTGAGCAGCGGTCGCGCATCCAAGCATGCATTCCCAGACTTTGGCTTCGCTGCACGCTCGAATGCAGTCAATTGGCATCGCTGGATTCATCGGGTCTCCGCCAGGCAAGGGAATCCCTGGGCCACAAGGAGTCGCGGCACCGCATGCCCCTGGAGAGCAGCATGCAGCCCCATCAAAGTGTTGCGCCTCACACCCATGCGCGCAACTGAGGAACGCGTCCTTGATTGATTGACAGGTCGGATCGGTGGCAGCCGAAGGAACGCATTGACATACTATGGGGGATCCATTATCGCACCCGGCACGCATGGTTACCCCACCGCCCTTACACGCCTCGTCGCAACACGGATTCTCACCAGGCACCGCGAACGGTATCTGATCCGTTGCTGTCTTGGCCCCAGCACCGCGTACTGTTCTTCCCCCCGGACACTCCCCCGGCCCACCATAGCCCACGCACCCGAGGCTCGAGCCAGCAAGCCCCATCGCATCCAGCCCAGTAACAGGCCTGCTACTCACATACTGGTAAAGGCTCGCGCCATCGACATAGCCGAGCGGATCGCGGCGGGTCCAGCGGCCGAGGGTTGCGTGGTAGACGCGGTTGCGGACATGCATGAGCAGGTCGGACACGAAGTCCAACTCGTATCCCGCGTAGCCGAAGCGGTTGCCGATGTTCGAGAGCCTGCCGCGGCCGAGGGTCACGGATGGCGCGCCACTCGCGATTCCCGCGTCGGTCGAATTCACGACGCCGTCGAGGTTCAGGTCGAAGCGGACTCCCGTCGGGAGCGTCGGGCTGTAGAAGCCGTCATCGGTGCTGTCGCGCACGCCGTCGCCGTTCACATCGCCCAGCGGAATGCCGAAGGGAACGCCGTAGGCCGAGTATCTGGCTCGCTCGGCGAGCGCGCCGCCGCTCGTGACCATCGCCACGACATCGTGACGCCAGGACTGGCAGTAGTAGCGGCGCTCTTCAAGCGTGCCGTCACTTGCTGCCGTCCACGCCGTGTTCGCATCACGGTCGCGAAGAACGAGCGAATCGATGTAGCTCGAGCCGCCGCCCCCGGAATTGCCCGCCTGGTGATGGAGGAAGCGCTCCTTCGGGTTCGCGTCGGAGCCGCGATAGACGGCCGCCAGCCGCCAGCCCTCGTCCCAGGCGAAGAACCAGGTCGGGTCGCTGCCATCGACATCGCCGTCGGCGTCCGCGTCGTAGTGCTCGCTGGCGCGGAAGTTGTTGCCGTAGTAGGTGTACTCGGCGAGCAGCGAATCGTCGCTGCGCTTGCGCAGTTCCTTCAGGCGGCCGAAGGCGTCATAGACATACTTCCAGGTCTGGCCGTCGTCGGTGAGGTTGCCGACCGCGTCGTGCGCGAGCGTGTAGTCAACCGACGCGTTGCTGTCGACATCGCGCGTCAGGATTTCGTTCGCCAGATTGTGCGTGCGCGTCTCGTCGAGTTCGTCGTTACCGGTGTAGCTGCCGTCGCCATCGAGGTCGAGCTGCATGTTCGGCCAGTTGCCCGTCTGCGACAGCGTCCAGAGCTGGCGACGGGTGCGCGAGGAAATGCTGCCGCTTGAGAGCGTGCCTTCGTCCGCATCCGTCAGCCGGTTCAGACCGTCGTTGGCGTAGAGCACATCGAATCCGGGGTAGATGTCGTCCTTGACCGAGGTCACATTGCTTGCACGATCGTAGGCGACATCGAGGTCGACGAAGTCGATCGATCCGCCCGTGATCGTCTTCGTCCAGCGGCTTGAGGTGATGCGATTGAACTGGTCGCGATCGGGGTAGGTGACGGGGCTTCCGGAGGCCCATTCGTTCCACTTGACGCGGCATTCGCCGTACTCGCGGCCCGCGACATCGCCTTCGCCCAGGTACCAGTAGCGGCTGACCGCGGTGCTGCCGTCCTTGATGTTCGTGACGCGGCTCTGGTCTGCATCGAGCAGGCTGCCGGTCGATGAGTAGTCGAGCGTCCAGGTCTTGCCCGCGAGCGTCATCGAGCTGCGACGGAGCGTCTGGCGCTTGCCCGCCGTGGCCGCCTTGGCAATGGCGTAGGAGACTTCGTAGTAGCCGCTGCCTCCGACCGCGGAGTCCCGATCCTGCTTGAAGCTCGTGAGATTGCCCCATCCGTCGAAGGCGTTCTTGACCTCGTTGAGGACATTGCCACTTCCGGGGGTCGCGTTGTCCCAGCTCGTCACGAGTTCGGTGCGTCCGAGGGAGTCATAGGTCGTGCTGATCCGCTTCACCGTGGCGTCGAAGCCGCTCGCGATGGTCGTCGCTCGGCGATGGGTCTCGCGGCCACCGGCGTCGAAGTCGGTCTCGATGACATTTCCGGCCTGGTCGCTTTGCCAGATGAGTTGCCCGGGGGCGTTGTAGTTCTCGATGAGCTGATCGGCCGCCACCGATGCCGCGAAAGCCCGGCCATCACGATCGACAGTGTGCCCGTCGAGATGGACCGGCGTCGGACATCAACCCGCAGAATGCTCCGGATCATTCAGGCGCTCGCTTTCCGCCGGTCACCGCCACGACCCCGGGGCCCGACGCGGAAGATGATCGCACGACGCGCCGCTGTGACGCAAGTGAGAATCGGCCAGATTCTCGCGCGGCCCCAAATCGACTGGCGACGATTGACACAGGCCGCGGGTGGGGGGCCACTGAAGTAGCGTCGGCGGCACCGGGCCGCCGATTCCCTCTCTCGATCGACTCTGCTGGAGGCGACGCCATGATCAGCATGATCAGCACGATCAACTTTGTGCTCACGGGGACTCTCGCGGCCACCGCACCTGCTTCGGGCTACGGGCCGGGTACCGCAGGGACATCGAGCCCGACCGTCATCGATCTCTCCTCATTCTCGGCGCCCGCAACCACCGTGCTCGCCACGATGCATCGCGTTTCTCTCGACCCCGGAAGTGTGGCTGCGGCCGGCGTGTCGCTCAATGAATCAATCGCCATGCTGGCATCCGCTGCTGCGACGCTCGACGAGCAGGCCGCATCGCTCGCTGCTGCCGACGAGAGCCTCGGCGCCGCGCGAAGAAGCGTCGACGCACTTGAGCGATCGATCCGCGCGGGCCAGGCACCGAGCACGCAGGCCGCGGTCGCGGCGCTGAACGCCGCTCGCACCACGCTCGCCTCCGCGATGACGACGCGCGACGCCCTTCTCGCTACGATCATCGAGGCGGCGACCACGAATCTCTCGAATGCACAGAAGGCGTCTCTCGCGACGATTCGCGCCTCGTCCCCCGCCTGGGGCGAGCTCCCAGCCGCGTATCGCGTCATTGCCAGTGACGATGACGCGCTGGTCGAGCTTCGAGGCGCCCTTGCCGCAAAGCGGATCGCGATTGGGGAGAACGAAGGAGTTCCTGATGACACCGCAGCAGTGCTCGCGCAGTGGGCGCAATCGCAGCCAGTCGCCTCTGCACTTGCAGCGCATGACGCCAACGCCACGATGATCGCCGCGAGCTGGGCCACGAGCGTTCAGCCCGGCAATCCTTAATCATCGAATCATCCAGCGCCGCGGATGGTTCCTTCCAGCGCGAAGACGGCCCGAAATGCCCGCGGGAACAGCCGCGAATAGCGACTGACTTACGGCGGCCTGTCCGAATCCCCGGTATCCACTCGTCGCGCGCCGTTGGCGGCGACATTCGTCCCCGCGGCGAAGGGCACGCAAGCTCGCCCAATCCGCCGCCAGCCAGCCAAGGGCGCGCCCAGGAGCGGCGGCGTGGGCGACACGAGCGCATTGGCAGCCGCTCGCCATGGCCCAGGCGTTCGGACCGGCGCAACACACTCAGTCGGGACTGGTGGCTGTTCCCGCGGGCGTGCTGAGGAGAATCCGGTATGGAAGGACCCATATGGGTTTTCGCGTCTCTCGGACGAAACCTCCGCCGACGCAGGCCGCGAGTCGCGTTCCCGCACCCTGAAAGTGGGTTTCGTCGGATTCGCCAGTTTCGTCAGCGGCAGAACAGGGGAGTGGTTGTAGTGACCCAAGAGGGCCAACATCAGCGCTCCTCATGTCTGGTGCAACCCGCGCTGCGCGCCCCCCGACGCCTTCGCGTTTCGTCCGTGGTATTCTCGTCTTCCCAAGGGGTTCGCATCCCCTTGGGGTCATGCGACGAACAGGCGGCGTCTCAGGCGCCGCCCGTTGCATTGCGCTTCGGCCCTATCGTCTAGCCTGGTCCAGGACACCACCCTTTCACGGTGGGAACGCGGGTTCAAATCCCGCTAGGGTCATTCCGTTCAGAGCGTGTGTGCTCAACGCCGTGGGCCGGGCCACGCTCCAGGTCGCGGTGCGACGAGTCGTGCAGCAGTGTTCGTGTGATTGACCCGGTCGCGGAACCGCTGTCGCTTCCCCATTCGTTCCGGCGGACTTAGTCTGACACGGCCATGGAACGCTCGCATGCATCGAGGCTCCAGCCTCCGCCTCCCGGCGAGCCGTTCCGAATCGATGTCCCTCCAGACCTCATCGGGTGGCGCGCCACGCTCTTTCGAGCCTTCCGTCCGCTGATTGCTCGGCTGCTGGGTATGGGCCGGCTCAACCGTGTGCTCTTCGAAGTTCGGGCGCTGGTTGACGAACGGACGAACGAACTCGATGCGCTCAATCAGGTCACGGGAATCCACCCGCTCATTTCTCCCCACGACCTCGCCCGCATTCCCGCGAGCGGTCCGCTGGTCATCGTCTCGAATCATCCATACGGAGGCGTTGATCCGCAGATCCTCGCGACGACGCTTCTCGCCGTCCGCCCCGATGTTCGATTTGTCGCCAATCGCTACCTCGCCACGCTGCCCTTCGTGGGTTCGATGTCCTTCTTCGTGGATGTCTTCGGCGGCAAGGAGGCGACCGCCTTCAACGCGGCAGCGATGCACGAGGCGACCCGGTGGGTCTCGAGTGGTGGTTGCCTCTGCCTCTTTCCTGCGGGCGAGGTTGCGCATCTGAAGTGGGGGCGTTGGGGCGTGCAGGAATCGCCGTGGAACGCTTCGGCGGTCCGCCTGGCGCGGTGGGCGAACGCTTCGATCCTGCCGATCTTTGTCGATGGTCGCAACAGCACCCTCTTTCAGGTGCTCGGCCTGCTGCATCCGGTCCTGAGGACGATGCGGCTTCCGCGCGAGTACTTCCGCATGATGGGCCGCGGCGTGCGCGTGCGCGTCGGGAGCGTTCTCAGCCCGGCGCAACAGGCGCGCTTCGGCAACCACCGCGAGCTTGCGAAGGTTCTCCAGGTGCGTTCGAAGCTTCTGGGCTCGCGCCGTGCGGACGCCGATGGCCTGGAACCTCGTCGCGTCGATGGCGCGCTGACCGAAGCCTCCCGTGAGATCGCCCGGCGTCATCGTGAGTCCTGCGAGGGAGTTGATGGGCTTGATCATGCCGACCTGTCAGCGCAGCAGCCCGTGCCGCTCGTTTCCCAGCACGAGCCCGCGGAGCTCGCCGCCGAAGTCGCGGCGCTCCCGCCGGAGAGTCTTCTCCTTCGACAGGGCGACTACGAGGTGCGCTGCACGAAGGCCGATCGCATTCCGCTGCTCATGCTCGAAATGGGGCGCCTGCGGGAGATCACCTTCCGCGCGGTGGGCGAGGGAAGCGGGCGGGCCATCGACATCGATCGATTCGATCGACATTACCACCAGCTCTTCGTCTGGAACGGGCGCCGCCAGGAACTCGTTGGCGCCTACCGCATGGGGCTGACCGATGAGATCCTGCCATCGCAGGGCATCGATGGTCTCTATACGAGCACGCTCTTTGAGTATGCGCCGCGAGTCATGGAGCAGCTCGGCCCGGCCATCGAGCTCGGTCGAAGCTATGTTCGCCGCGAGTACCAGCGCAAGCCGCTTCCGCTGCTCCTGCTGTGGCGCGGGATCGCCGAGTTCATCGGCCGCCATCCGCGCTATGTGATCGTCTTCGGCCCCGTCAGCATCTCCGATGAGTACCTGACGACCTCCAAGAAGCTCATGATGGCGTTCCTCGAGACGCACCGGGCGCTCGCACGCGTGGTGGACGCGGTCCGCCCGCGAAATCCACCCCGCCTCGGTGCGATCAGTGAGATCGACCCGGAGCCCACGAAGTGGATCATCCGCGACCTCGATCAGGTGGATCAGGTGGTGCGCGATCTCGAGAATGGCGAGCGCGCGGTTCCCGTGCTGCTGCGACAATACCTCCGCATGAATGCGAAGCTGCTGGCGTTCAATGTCGATCCCGACTTCGGCAATGTGGTCGATGCGCTGATGTTCGCCGACATCCGCACCCTGCATCCGCGGATCCAGGACTTCTACCTCGGGCGCGAGAAGGCTGCGGCGTTCCGGCGGGCGCATGCGCTCGACGACGCGCCGAGGTCACCTCGCCGTTGACCTGGCGGCGATCACCCCCGGGCACCTCCTCACCATGACGACTTCACCCACTCCTTCGACGCGGAGCTCCACGAATGGCTGGCAGGTGCAGCGCGTTGAGGTCGATGTTCCCGCGCATCGCTACCAGGTGGTGATCGGCGCCGGAGCGCTCGAGCGACTCGGCGCACTGCTCCACGAGTGCTGTCCCGGGACGCGCCGCGCGTTCGTGGTGGCCGATCGTGCCGTGGCCGAAGGCGTCGGCCGGCAGGTCATGGCGACGCTCGCTGAAGCGGGAGCGGCGCCGATCGTCGCAGAGGTCGAGGCGAGCGAGGCATCGAAAACGGTTGCAGGTGCGGAGCGCCTCTGGCAGAGCATGCTCGACGCGCGGCTTGACCGCACGGCCATCGTGGTGGCGCTCGGCGGCGGAGTGGTGGGTGATCTCGCGGGCTTCGTCGCCGCCACCTTCATGCGCGGTGTGGATTGCGTGCAGGTGCCCACGACGCTGCTCGCCATGGTCGATGCGTCAATTGGCGGGAAGTCCGCCGTCAACCTTCCCTGTGCAGGTGGGCTCGCGAAGAACGCGGTTGGCGTCTTCCGGCAGCCGCGCCGCGTCATCTGTGATCCGCTGGTGCTTGCGACGCTTCCCGATCGGGTGCTCTCCGCCGGGCTCGCCGAGTGTCTGAAGCACGCCATGATCTCCGACCCGGAACTCGCCACCTGGATGGAAGCGCAGCAGGAGCGCATCTTCGCCCGCGATGCCGAGACGCTGACGGCGCTCATCGCACGAAGTGCGAAGGTCAAGGCTGGGATCGTGGCACGGGACGAGCACGAGGCGGGTGAGCGCACGCTCCTGAACCTGGGCCACACCTTCGCCCATGCGCTCGAGGGCGCCCTCCATGAATCAATCTCTCATGGCGAGGCCGTCGGGCTCGGGCTGCTTGCCGCGACAGAGGCGAGCCGCGCCTCCGCCCACTGGCCGGGGGCCGATCCCGACCGGGTCGAGCGCAGGCTGAGGGCGCTTCACTTGCCCACTCGGGCGCCGACCGGATGTTCCCTCTCGGTCATGCTCGACCTGATGGGCATGGACAAGAAGCATCGCGCAGGCCGGTGGCGTCTGGTCCTTCCCGTCGGTGAGGGCGCATGCCGCGTGGTCGACGATCCGCCCCGAGAAGCCGTGGTGGCCGGGTGGCGTCGCATCGGAGTCACCTGACGGCGGGAGCATCTGGCCCTCTGGTCCTCTCCACGGTAGGCTTTGTTCAACGCGACGCCGGAGCGCTTCGACCCCTCTCAATCGGAGCGCCAAGCCAGGATGGATCCCGGCGCCGCACGCAGGATGCGCGCGATGCGAGTGACCGCAATCGTCAATCAGAAGGGTGGCTGCGGCAAAACCACGACGGCGATCAATCTCGCCTCGGTTCTGGCGTCCGGAGGCGCCCGCACGCTATTGGTCGACCTCGATCCGCAGAGCCACTGCTCGCTCGGTCTGGGCATTCCGGAGTCGCGCGTCGAGGTCGCGATGTCTCACGCGCTCTCCGCCCCCGATGACATCGATCCCGAGTCACTCCTCTGGGAGGTCGCGCGGAATCTCAAGCTCGCACCGAGCACGATCGAACTGGCCGCATTTGAAGCGACCTCCCACGGCGCGGAGCGGGATCGTCGCCTCGAACGATTGCTCGCGCGACTCGCGAGCGACTTCGACTGGTGCATTCTCGACTGTCCGCCGACGGTGGGGCTTCTCACCTTCAACGCGCTGCGCGCCTGTGACGAGACGATCGTGCCGGTCGAAACGGGGTACTTCGCGCTTCGAGGAGCCGAACGCCAGGTCGCCACCGTGCAGGCGGTTGCGGCGCGCCTCGGCAGGGAGGTGACCTTGCGCCTTCTTCCGTCGATGCATCGAGATGGCGCCAAGGTGTCGCAGGAGGTGCTCGCGGCGCTCGAGCGCCGGTTCGCCGAGATCGTCGTCCCGGTTGTCGTGCGTGAACACGAAGTGCTGCGCGAAGCCGCGAGCTTCGGGCAGGCGATTCCCGAGTTCGCACCCCAGTCGGCGGCGCATGAGGACTTCCGACGCCTGGCTGAGTGGCTCCGCGCCAATCCGCCCGCGCCGCGACCCGTTCACCAGGAGCGCCTCGAAGCGGGGTCGCTCTGGGCGGAGCCCGAGGCGCCCGCTCCCCAGGCGGGTCGAAGCGATCGCGCGGCGGAACTCGTCGCGCGGATGCGCAGCCCGGCCACGGCTCCTGAACCACCACCACTCGTCGAGGGCGCTTCATGAAGATCGAGAGTCGTGATCCCTATGACGCCCTTGCCGCGATCTTCCTCGGTCCGAGAAGCGCATCGAGCGCCGCGCCGCCGGCTCCGGAGTTGCGTTCACAGCGATCGCCGGGGAGTGAGCCGCGCGAGTCGATCCACTCCCGGTCGCCAGGGAATGAAGGACGGGAAGCGGTGACATCTCGAGCGGGCCGATTGACCTTGCGCTCGGCCTCCATTTCCGTGCCCGACGCGTCATGCGTCTCGCTCATTCGCGCCACCGCCGCCATCACGGGCCACCTTCCGGTGATGGCGGGATTGTGGGCGACGCAATTCGGAGATCGAGTCGGCATGGCCGAGGGGCCCACCGGTCTCATTCGATGCGAGCGCGACCTCGTGCACGCCGAGATCCTGCGTGGGGGTGGTCGGCAGATCGGACTCCATCAGGGTGAGTGCCTCGACGAGTGGCTCACTCGCGCGGCGCGCGTCATTCGGCGGTGGATCATCTGCGTCAGCGGCACATCGGCTCCCGATGAGGCGCTGCATGATGGCTTCGCCGAACGGGTGCTCCTGACGAGCGCCGATGAGGCGGCGGTCGCGGCAGCGCGGCGCGTGATTGACGCGGTTTCCGAGCGCGCGACCGAACATGGCATGGCGGCATCTCTCGGCGTGGTGGTGGTCGGCGCGCCGCCCGAGCGCGTGCAGTGGATGATGGATGAACTCGGCGGGGGCGCCTCCGGGGTCATCGACCTTCCGCTCGTTGGCGCGATCCCGAGGCTCGATCGAGTCGACAGCTCCGAGCGCCATTGCTTCGAGGTGGCCTCGGCGCCGGAGGCGGGTCATCTGCTCTCTGTGCTCGAAAGCGCTGCGAGTCGCGCTGTCGATCGCTTTCACGATGAGGCGATGGTGACCGAGAGGCGCCCGCCGCGATCGATGGCTCCTCGACCAGTGGCGGAGCCGCCTCCCGTTGTCCACCATGACGCCCCAACACCACGGATCGTCACGCTCGATGAGGAGCCGCCGTCATCGTCTGGTCCGTTGCCGTTCGAGGATGGTTCGACCGATGTCGAAGCGGCCAGGGAGATGCCCATTGAAGTTGGACCCGGGCTGGAGGCCACGACCCTGACGCAAGGCGCGGCCGCGCCGGAGGCGCCTGCGTCAGAAACCGGCGACGCCTCACCCAGCGATCTCGCGCGACTCCTGACAACCGTCGAGGCGCTTGACTTCCGCTGCCCTGTGGAGCCTGCGATTGAACTCGCCTCGGATCAGCAGGGGCGTTTGCATCTGGTAGCGCCGGTCGAGGCCATGACTTCGCTCCGCAGCGCGCGCCGATGGGCGACCACCAACGCGGCGCTGCTCGTGCGGGCGTTCCCCGGACTGACATGTTCCGCCGGGGTCGCGCCGCCGCCCGAATCTTGGATCATCGAGCGCGTCGTGACCCGTGAGGCGAGCGGCGTCGAGGGGCTCCACGGCTGCGGTGTCGCCCTCGACCTCCTCGTGTCCATTCCCGGCAGTGCATCGGCGGTGCATGTCCCGCTCAATGCGCTCGCCAAGGGCGGCGCGTCGCCCGCGTCACGCGCTTGACATCGCGCCTTCGCCGCCAAGAGCCCGACGCAGGAATCCGATCCACGATTCGCCCGCGAAAGCGCGCACCTCGCGCTCGCTCCAGCCGCAGGTGCGTAGGCCATCGAGGAGTTGCTGAAGATCCTCCGGTCGCTGCGCACCGCGCGGACAGTCGAGCGGCGTGAACCCGCCGTCAAAGTCGCTGCCGAGCCCGAGGTGCTCGACGCCAATCCACTCGCGCCAATGGTCGAGATGCCGACGCACATCGTCGATGGTTGCCGTTCGGCCCTCGGCCAGAAAGCGACCGAAGAGATTGAGGCCGACCACGCCGCCGCGCTCGGCAATCCGCTTCGCATGATCGTCGCGAAGATGACGCTGAGACATCCCCAGGAGCGCACGCGCATTGGAGTGCGACGCCATCACGCAGCCGCCGAAGAGGTCGAGCGCCTCATCGACGGCGCGGTCCGCGAGGTGCGAACAATCGAGGATCACACCCAATCGCTCCATCTCGCGAAGAAAGTCGCGGCCGAACGGCGTGACTCCTCCAGGCCTCGCATTTCCACCAGCGTAGCGGGAGCCCTTCGCCCAGCTTGGACCAATGGCGCGCACGCCGCGCCGCACCCACTGTTCCAACTCCGAGGGAGCCTCGATCGGGTCGGCGCACTCCATGAGGATGAGCGCTGCGATGGGCGTCTTTCCATGTTCGTTGAGCCTCGCCCCACTCCAGGCGCGCTCGAGATCATCGGCGCTGCGCACGATCGAGAGTCGCCCCGCGCGCTCGAGCACCTCGTAGCACTCCATCTGAAGCTCCGCGCCGGCTCGGCTTCGAGCGACATCAGGAGGCCCTGCGTACTCCCACGGCGCGCGAGGATCGGGCGGCCGCTCCTCGACCCACTCCGTGAAGATCGTCGCGAAGACCAGGCGCACACCACCGGCGCGAAGTGCGGGAAGAGTCACTCCCACGCGATCGGGATCGGGCGACGGCTCTTCCAGCCTGACCCCCTGGAGCGCGAGATAGGCCAGGTCGAGATGTCCGTCGACGATGGGAGTGATCACTCGGCGATCCTACGGCCCCCAGTCGCCCTCGACCGCATGCGTGAGTCGAGAGGGGTGAGCTGTGAGCGGCTAGCCATCACCCGAGATCCATGCCCGAGATCCATGCCCGAGATCCGTGAGCGATGACCCGCAAGCGGCCAAAGGCCATGACCCGAGAGCGGTGAGCCATCTGCCGTAAACGGTGAGCGATGTGCCAGAGGCCATGAGTCGTGAACGGGCAGCCGACAACCGTGAGCGATGAACCCTGGACCGAGTTCCTCGCTGGAACCTGAAAGAACCCCGAGCCGTCCAGGGGGCCGCTCCTGCCCGCGCGAGGGTCCTTTGGGCACACTTGCCCCCTGCGGGAGTGCGGCCTGGCGCAGCGACTTCCGAACCTTCGGGGGTTGCTCCCCGCCCGCCGGGCCCGGTACTCTCCTCGCCTTCATGGCCGTCTCGATGTCATCCAGCGCGCCACCGGCGCCGCCCATGGTGTCGGCGCAGTGGCTCTCGCTCGGCGAGCGCCTCGCCTCGGCCGTGGTTGCGGTGGTGGCGCTTGCGGTCCTGCTCATTGCCGCGAGGCTCGAACCCTCGCCCTTCGGCATCGGAACCCATCAGCAACTCGGCTTGCCCGCCTGCTCGTGGCCTCTTGCCTTCGGGTTGCCATGCCCATCGTGTGGCATGACGACGGCCTTCGCCCACGCCGCCGATGGTCACTTCATCGCGGCGATCAAGGCCCAGCCCTTCGGGGCGCTCCTTGCACTGGCGACGGCCATGGCCGTTGTCGTCGGTGCCTTCGCCGCCATCACCGGTACGCGGGTGCTCACGCTCTTCTCACCCTTGCTCTCCAAGGCTGGCGCCATCGCCGCCGTCGTGGCGCTGCTGGCCGCCTGGGGATACAAGATCATTGAGTATCGGGCCGCGCTCATCTGACTCGACTTCCGTCCGCATTGGAGAGACGCCCCATGACGATTCGAAGCATCACCGCAAGACTTATGTCCACGAGCGTCCTTCTCCTGCTGACCGCGGGCATGGGTGGCTGCGCCATTCCGCAACTCATCGCGGCCGTGGGTCACAACATCGAGCGTGAGAAGGAGATCGAAGTCCTCGCCAAGTACACCGGCCTCGACAACAGGACCGTTGCGGTGCTGGTGCATGCCGATCACGCGATGCTCTACGAGTACCCGATGGTGAAGCCGAACATGACGGCGAACATCTCGGCGCGACTCCAGCAGAATGTGTCGGGCACGCGAGTGCTCAATCCGACGCAGGTGATGACCTGGGAGTACCAGACTCCCACATGGGCGAGCATGCCGATGGGTCAGGTGTGCGAACTGCTCGATGTCGATCGCATCGTCTATGTCGATGTGCTCGAGTTTCGGCTGAATCCGCCGGGAAACCGCTTCCTCTGGGAGGCTGCGGCGGTCGCCAATGTGAGCGTCTTCGAGCGTCATTCGCTCGATCCTGATGCGCCGGTCGAGGAGTTCTCCGTGACCAGCCGCTTCCCCGATGAGCGGACCGTGACGCGCGAGCAGCTTCGGCAGGAGCAGGTCGAAGCGGGCATCGTCGGGCGATTCTGTCAGAAGGTGGCGTGGCTCTTCTACGACCACAAGGAAGACAAGTATCCCGATCGGAGGGTGCGCGGATGATGGCGATCACGCGTGGAAGGAGCATGGCGGCGCTTGGTCTCACGCTGATGGCCGTGATGGCGTCAGCCGGTTCGCTCTCGGGTTGCAACATCATCGTGCCGGCGGCCTACATTCTTGAAGGTCCTCCGACGGTGGATGCGGAGTTCACGCTGCCCGATCGACGGACCGTCGTCTTTGTCGATGACACCCGCAACATGCTTCCGCGGACGGCGCTCAGGACTCGATTGGGAGACAGGACAGCAACGCTGCTTCTTGAGAATGGTCTCATCACGCAGGCGATCGCCTCGAGTGAAGCCATCCAGGTGGTCAGGCGCTTCGATTCGGAGTCGAAGCGCATCTCGATGGCACAGGTCGGCGAGGAACTCGGCGCCGAGACGGTGATCCATGTCAAGGTGACCTCCTTCATGCTCTCGCCGGATGGCGAGACGCCGCGTCCTCTTGCCGAGGCCGAGGTTCGGGTGATCGATGTGGCTGGTGGGCGCCGCCTCTATCCCACGGGCGATTCTCACAGGCCCGTCGTGGCCCAGCTTCGTGAGCAGCCGCTTGAGAACTATCGCTCAAGTGTGGGGCGCCGAGACATGGAGGACCAGTTGGCGGATCAGCTTGGTCGCTCCGTGGCTGTTCTTTTCTATCGTCACCAGAAGAAGGAACTCGGCGAGCGGCTTGGCGTCCGTTGATGACGCCGCGCCGGGTCCTTCATGTCATCACGCCATCGGCGCCAGCGGCAGGCGAGGCGATGCTGCGCCTGCTGGGATTCACACGGAGGCTTCTCCCGGAACTTGATCACCAGGTGCTCGTTGTGGGCGCCTTCGCTTTGTCGCGGCGAGCCGTGGCCGCGGGGGTGGGCGGACATCGGCGCCTGCCACCGCTTCTCGGCGCCCCGCGCCTCTCGGCGCGCGGCATCCGAAATGCCGTCGAGCAGGCTGGTGCGGATCTCATCCATCTCTGGGACCACGCGAGCGCAGACCTCGTGGTGGATGGCCGACCAGCCGCGGGGGTCGTCGCCACTCTCGCGGGAACGCCAGTGCGCGGCGCGGCGACACCGCTCGCGCAGGATCGCGCCGAGGCGATCTGCCTGGGCGAGCGGGCGCGTCGCCAGGCGCTCGATGCCGGCTGGCTTCATGGCCGCGTGCGCACGGTCTCGCCGCCGGTTGACTCGCAGTTCAACAGCGGTGCCCATGGACGAGAGGTCACCCGCGCCGCGTGGCGCGACTCATGGGGCATTGATGAGGCCACCGTGGCCGTCGGAGTGCTCGGCGATCCGTGGACCTCGATCGACGCCAAGCTCGCGTTCGACATGGCCGGACGCGCGGCGCTTGCGGGCCATCGGGTGAAGCTCGTCATCGATCCCCGTGCGGCGGCAGCAGGGGAGTTGCGGCGCTGGGGCGATCTCACTTCGCTCCGGCATGTCTTCGTGGAGGAGCCTGCGGCGGCGCGGCCGTGGACCATCGTGCATGCCCTTGACGCGGCGCTGGTCGTCGAGCAGAGGCCGATCTCGCCGAAGCGGTGGTGCCTGCTGGCGAAGCCGCGAGGTGCGCCATCGGGTCCTCTCTCGGCGCTCTGGGCCGTCGACGCGGGTCTGCCGCTTGTCGCGACGACCGGTGGCGTGGTGGAAGGGCTCGTGCCGCCGGAGCGCGTCGTCCAAGTCAGGCGGCAGGCCAACGCGGGCGCCGCGGCTCTCTGTGGGCTCTTGCCGCGAGCGGACTGTGCCGCTGCCTCGACGCCTGCGCTGCAACGCACCACCGAGGACGATCCGGCGCCTCCACAGCGTCGAGCCACTGCGGAGAGCTGGGCGAGAGAGATTCGCGCCCTCTACGAACGCGTCTGAACCGGGCTCGCGGCATTGCGCCAGTCGAGAGACGCGGCCGAGCACCGACCGCGGCGCTCAAGCGCGGGCGAGCTCAGTGCCTTCCATGCGCCACGGCTTCCGATGCTCGGCGACCGCGCGGATCGATCGCGGCCGCGGCATTGAAGTAGAAGTCCGCAAGGAGCGTGTTCGACAGGTGCATGCCACGCAGGAGAGGCGCGTCCATGGGTCCATGGCGCTTCGGATCGACCATCGCGAGGTCGGGATCGGCAATGGGACTGGTGCGCTCGCCTTCGCCCTCCCAGAGCACGCGCAGCGCCCAGTAGCGGCTTGCGTAGAGGTCGAACGCAGCCTCTTCGTTGCTCGCCTTCGCGCCCATCTCGGTCTTGTCGGGCTTCGCTTCAAGGTGATCGTCGGTGGTCACGATGTCCGATCCGAAGAGCAGTCGCCCGCGCCAACGCTCCATGAAGCGCTGGACTCGCTCGGGCGGGTGCCGCGAAACCTCGCGCACCATCCACTTGGTGGCGCTCGCATCCAGATGCAGATGACCGTGGCGTTCGAGGAGCCCATCGAGGAAGTCGAGATCCTCGGGAAAACCTCCTAGATGGGCGGCAATCCATGGATTTGGATAGCAATCGAGCAGCCTCTCGAGCGGCTCGTAGTGGGAGAGCTTGGTTCCGTAGCGATGAGCATCGGCGTACTTCGTGGCGAACCATGTGTCCGGATCAGCCACATGCACCATGAAGGTCATGCCGAGCGACGCCGCGACATCCATCGCCCGGCGCCGATGCGGAGCATCGAGTCGCAGAAGGTCGGGCTGTCCGGCCTCGTGGCCGAGGTCGATGCCGCGCGGCGCGCACCAGAACTTGACGATGGTCGCTCCCGCTGCGTGGAAGTCACGAACTCGATCGGCGAAGGCCGCGCCATGCGTGGCGATGCGATCCTTGGAGGCGAAGTCAGGGATGGCGATGAAGCGAATGCGCTCGCCCAGCACTCCGCGCACGGTCTCCACCTGCTGCAGGGAGGTCATCGACCAGATCTCGGAGATCCCGTAGAGGTCCATCGCCTCCTGGAGAATCGCCGCCGCTCGAACGCCATGGACATGGGAGTGCGCGTCGATGATCGGATGGCCCGGCGCCGCGAAGGCTTCGCTCTCTGCCCGGTAGTCGATCCCCGGCAGGTTCGAGGCATTGGCGGGTCTTCGGCCGGCTGAGGCGAGAAGTCTGCGCGGGTCGATCGCCATGGGAGCGAAGGCTACGCGCCCAGAAGGGCGTCGGTCGAATCGTTTCGGGTTCGCGTTGGCTCAGCGCCTCTTCGAACTGCGTCCGGCGCCGATCACGCTGCTTCGGTGAGGGCGTTTCGACTCCGCCGCCGAGTGGGCCGGCCCCCGTTCGACCGGAAGTCGAGAGGCGCCGTTGGCCGGGTGCGCGCTCTCTCGAGCGCCTCTCGCTGTGGCCGGGAGCGTGGGGCGGGAGTCACTCGGGCGCGGCGATCGGTTCGAGGATGAAACTGCAGGCGCGCCATTGGCGCCATTCGACGCGTGTTCGATCGGCGCGGGTGCGATGCTCACGCTGGGCTCCTCGGCGCAGTGGCAGCGGACCGTCGCCCCGGGCTGCACCAGCGAGGCGTGGTGCACCACACCGACATAGATTTCCGTGTCCGCCTCGATGTCCACATGGCGGACCATTTCACAATCGAACCAGCTCATCGCCCGCAGAGGGACCGGCGCTCCCGATGGCGTTCGCAAGTGAGGCACTGAGATGAAGGGATCAACCCCGTGCTCGGGCATGGCGGGAAAGAGGCGCTTCAGCACGCGCTCATCGCGGTGCACTTGGCAGAGGGCAAATCCGTGGCTGTCACGAATGATCGCGCTCAAGGCGTGGCCCTTCTCGATGGCGACCAGCAGCATCGGAGGGGTCCGGGCACACTGCTGCACCCAACGCACATGCGCGCCGCATCGGGTGTCCCCGTGGGCGGCGGTCAAGATGAAGTGGCTGTTGGGAATGCGATCGAGGATGGCGGCGATTGACGCACGATCAGCGGGAAGCCAGTCCATCGTTCGACTCATTGCGGTCGTACCGGCGACTCGGGGCCGCGCCGGTGGGCCAGGAAATGATCAGTCAGGGCGTTCGCCACTCCCCTCGGCAGAAGTGTGCGTCACTTTCTCGTCTTGTCCATAAGAGCCTGCGAGATCACGGTTTGGAATTGGTTACCGGCCCGTTCAGCCACGAATTGGTGTGGCTGGCTCCGGCTGTCGTCCCTGGGCGACCGCACGCGCCGCACGGCCCGCAGGAAGGGGGCCGAACAAGCCACTTGCGATGTCCTTGCGGCCCCACTGGGGGTTGTGGGGCCGATCGTGGCCCGGATGGATCATTATTGGAGAAAAGTGTTGAATCGTGGTGAGTCGTGGGGTACATTGATCGCCAGTCCCACCCGAGGCGTCGATGCGTGCATTTTCGCGGCCAGCACAACTATGTGATCGATCACAAGAACCGACTGGCGATCCCGTCGGCGCTGCGCGAGTGCATGGACGAACGCATTCATGGGCAGGCCTTCATCGCCTTGCCGGGTCCGAACGATCGACTCTGGCTCTGGCCGGAGAAGATCTTCGACGCGTGGGTGTCGCAGCGAGGCTCGTCGCTGCTGGCCGAGGAGGAAGTCCTCGACTTCGAGAGGCTGATCTTCTCGCAGTCGGCCAAGTTGCCGGTCGATGGCAGTGGTCGGGTTCGACTGCCCGACTGGATGACCAAGCGGTTCCGGCTTTCCGGAAGCGTGGTCATCGTGGGCAACAAGGATCACCTGGAGCTCTATCCGCCCGAAGAGTGGCAGGCCGAGGAGCAGCGTCTGCTGCCCGCGACCGCCGATCTCTACCGACGGGCTCGTCCCTCCTTCAGACAGCCTCCAGCGCGCCCCGATGGCGCCGAGGGGAACTCATGAATCAGCGCCCGACCAGTCTGCGGCATCACTTCGCCGTGGCCTGTTTCGGGCACTCCGAACGCTTCCTGAGCAGCGCTTGCGCTCGGGTCATGGATGACTCGGGCCCCGGCGTGTGATCAGGGTGCCAATCTCGGGGCCGGTGGTGAATGGAATCGCCACCCATCCCCACCGCACTCAGGCCATGGATGGCCCTGTGCGGGAGTAACGGGCCGCCATGGACGCGCAGCCCGCCCGCCATGGGGCTTCGGCCCCTCCGTTGTCGCCCCTGCATCGGCCTAGAACCCGGTGCAGGGGCGTTTTTGCCATGTCGGCGCTTGGCAGAAGCCCGATCTTCGGTAGTCTCTCCTTCGCGGGCTGTCGCCCGCCCCTGGCTGACCGCATGGATCGCGGCGTCGTTTCCTCCGCGATGTGCCTCGCCGCCCGGGCTGGAGGACTCCGATGCTCGTCATCACACGCCGAGAAGGTGAAGAAGTGGTGATCGGCAACCCTGCCGCTCCGCTGGGTGTCGTGCGCATAGCCACCATCAAGGGCGACCGGGTGCGAATCGCCTTTGAGTTCCCCCGCGAGGTGCCGGTCCACCGACGGGAGGTCGCCGACCAGATCACCGCGGCCGAGGACGCTGGCCCCGGAGTGATCGGGCAGATCCGACCGGCCGGCGAACAGAGCACCGGCTGAGCGCTGGGGCTCTCTCAGTTGGGGAGCAGGTCGTGCGGGTCGGTCGCGCCAGCAACCACCCGACTGGCGAACCGACCGACATCATCGATCAAGGGCATGCACGGCGCGAACCTCGGGCACTCGTTCCCGAAGGTTGTGCTCGATGTTCGACTGGAGCGTCACATTCCGCGAGGGGCAACTGGTGCATGCTCCGCGGAAACGAAGAATGACCGTGCCGTCGGGGTCGACGCCCACGAGCTCAATGTCACCACCGTCCGCCTGAATGGCGGGACGGATGAGTTCAAGCACCTCGCTGACGCGATGATGCAGGTCCGTGGCGACGCGCTGCGGCATTGGAGAGAGCATAGGCCGTGGTCGTAGACTCCGGGGCATGGAAGCAAGGTCGACTCGTCGAATTCGGGGGCCCATGAATCCCGCGGTCGCGCTGCGCCGCGGGGTAGTCCGCCGATCGTGGTGCGTCCTGGCGCTGGTCGCCGCGGCGCTGCCCGGGTGCAGCACCACTGTCGAAGACCCGATGGGAACGCTGCGGCGGAGTGATTCCCTGCCCATCTCCCAGCAGCGGGCGCTGACCCAACTCGAGGAGGACTCGAGCCCAGAGTCCATCGCGCTCCTCAGGCGCATCGTGATCCAGCCGGGCTACACCACGCCGGTCCGGGAGCGGGCCTTCCAGCAGCTCCTTGCGAAGGACCCCAAGGCGCTCCGGGACGCCCTCGCCCTCGCGCTGCCTCGCATGGACGCCCTCGAATGGCGCACTCGGCTCTGCGAACTGATCGCCGAGAACGGCATGACCGACATGACACCCACGCTCATCAACGCGCTGGCGGTGAACATGGCGGGCTGGATCAGGGATGACGAGCAGCGGCCGGAGTACATCGCGCTTCAGAAGCTCCACGGCGCCAGCAGCGTGCCCGATGTGCTCTACCAGGCGATGCTCGACTCGAACCCGATCACCCAGGCGAATCTTCGAGCCCGCTGCTGGGAGCTTCTGTGGAAGTCGGGCGACCGCGAGCGGTTGATCGCCTTGGTTCAGGATGAGCGCATCAAGCCCGGCGACACCTTCCTCATGGATCTGCGCGCATCGGCGCGAGATCTCGGCATCCTGCCGCGCAATCGCGAGGAGATTCTCTGGCTCCGCACGCTTCGTGAGCCTAAGCACGCGGGCTTCTGGCGTGAGTCGATGGCCGCAACGGGCCAAATGTCCGAGTCAGTCCGAAAGGAACTCGAGCTTCGTGAGCTGCCCGTCGCGGTCGCGGCCATGCGGATCGATCCTTCCCTTCTGCGTGCGACACCGCAGGAGCTCTACCCCCGACTTGAGTCGCGCATCAAGAGTGAGGGACGCCAGACGGCCAGCCCCAACTTCCGGGGCTACTCGGGAGAGTTCACCGAGTCGCTCTACCAGATCAAGGACGACCTCAAGTGGGGCGACTTCGCCGCCATGCTGCTTGCCACCGACATGATGGCCCATGAGCCGGCGGTGCGGCACATCTTCGAGATCGCCGACCGGGATCTCATGGATCGCTCGACCGAGTATGGCGGCATCATCGAAGTCGATGCCCAGGGGCGCTTCGCCGTGGTCGAGTTCCGGCCACGCGTGACCGGCTCCGACATGCGCTTCGAAGCACCGCCCGAGATGTTCGAGCGTGGCTACACGGCCCTCTTTCACTTCCACAATCACGCCCAGTCCTATGACAACGCGCGCTATGCGGGACCGCACATGGGTGACTTCGCCTATGCCGAGAGCAGTCGCGCAAACTGCCTGGTGTTCACCTTCCTCGACCGTCGCACCATGAATGTCGACTTCTATCGGCATGGGCGCGTGGTGGTCGACCTAGGGAACATGACTCGCCCCGGTTCATCGACGAGCGGCGGCTGAGTGTTCGAGGCATGAGGGCAAGGCACTCCTGATGGCGGCTCTCTTCGTCCTCATCGCCGCGCTGGTGTTGCGGCGAGCCGGCGTGGCGACATGGATCGAGCCGGAAGCGCTCGGCGATGGGGTGGTGCTGCTTCTGGTCCTCGCCGGCACCATCGGTGTGGCGCTGCTCGCCATCGGCGCAAGTGTGCTGCCTTGGAATCGCCCCGGGGCGGGACACCGCGCTTGGAGTCGATCGGCGCGACGGACCCGCTTGGTGAGCGCGTTTGCTCCACTCTGGCTGGCGGCGGCGATTCTCGGGTTCGGCTGGTTCGATCTGGTGCAGCAGTGGATCGGCGACTGGATCCTCGTCGATGAAGCGATCACGATCGCGCCGGCGATCGCCGCGATGATCATCGCGTGGTCGGCGCACTCGGCGTTCGTAGTGCGGCACACGCCATCGATGTCGCGGGTGGCCATCGTCCTGACCCAGGCACGGATCTTCCTGCCGCTCCTGCTCGTGCCCGTCGGAACGGTGCTCGCGGCACAGGAGGTCGTGGCTCGCATCATGCCGGCGGGGAGCGCATGGAGTGAATGGGTGGGCCTCGGTTGCGCCATTGCGGCCCTCCTGCTGGCGCCCGCGCTCGTCATTCCCGCGCTCTCGACTGCACCGTTGCCCGAGCGCGGTGACCTTCGCGAGCGCATGGAGGCCCTCTTCACCAAGAACAAGGTCCGTGTCTGCGAGGTGCGCCTCTGGAACACCGGGGGCACGATGATGAATGGCGTTGCCCTCGGCATCCTGCCGCGCGTGCGGTGGGTGCTGCTGACTGATGCGCTCATCGACTCGCTGACGGATGAAGAGGCCCTTGCGGTCGCGGGCCATGAAGCGGGACACCTCAGGCATCGCCACATGGCATGGCTGGCCGGCGCGTGCATTGGCGGCGTGGGCGCAGGTGGAGTCGGGATCACCACGCTCATGGAGTGGTGGGCGCCCCCGGTGCTGAGGGGTGCAGCAGGGGAGTGGGTGGCGCTCGGGCTCCTGCTTGGGTTGGTGGTTCTCTTCTTCGGGACCATGTCGCGCCTCTGCGAGCGCCAGGCCGACGCGTATGCGGCCGTGTCCCTTTCACCATGTGAGACGATCGAGCCCGCGGCGGTCGAGGCGATGCGCCGGGCGCTCGCGATCGTCGCCTATGCCAACGGCATCCCGCCGACACGGCCATCCTTCCGGCATGGATCGATCGATTCGCGTCGCCGCCGCCTGGCGGCGCTGAGCGGCGTGGCCAAGCGAAATCTGCCCGTCGATCGCCAGATGCGCTGGATGCAGGGGCTGATTGTCCTTGCCATCGTGGTCACGCTGCTCGATGGGCTCATCGCGCTTCCGCCCCTTCGGGATGGCGGCTCTAAGATGACTCCCACGGAGTCAGCCATGAAGTTCGTCAAGATGCAGGGTCTCGGCAACGACTATGTCTATGTGGATGCGGACGAAGAGCGCATCGATGACCCTGCGTCCATGGCACGCTGCGTCTCGGATCGTCACTTCGGCATCGGCTCCGACGGGCTCATTCTCATCAGTCGTCCGAGCGAACCCGAGCGCGCCGATGCCCGCATGAGGATGTTCAACGCCGACGGCAGTGAAGGCGAGATGTGCGGCAACGGCATTCGCTGCGTCGCGAAGTTCGTCGTCGACAGCGGTCGGTCGAAAGCGAAGCCGCTGCGAGTCGAGACGGCGCGCGGAGTCCTCGACATCGATTGGCGCCTCGGCCCCGATGGCCGGGTGTCGACGGCGTCGGTCTCGATGGGCGAGCCCATCCTGGCGATGAGCCGCATTCCCGCCGCAATTCCGGGAGTCGATGCGGGAAGCCCCGTGGTCGATCATCCTCTTCCAGCGGCCTTCTTCGGTGAGCTCGACGGATCGTGGCGGCGCCTCGCGGGCCTTGAACCGGCGATCACGCTCGTCTCCCTCGGCAATCCCCATGTTGTGCTCTACGCCAGCGATCTCGACGCGATCCCACTCGAGCGCGTGGGGCCTCACCTCGAACGCCATCCGTGGTTTCCGCAGCGGATCAATGTGCACTTCGTC
The DNA here is from genome assembly GCA_019636735.1 of Phycisphaeraceae bacterium. NCBI lineage: Bacteria > Pseudomonadati > Planctomycetota > Phycisphaerae > Phycisphaerales > Phycisphaeraceae > Phycisphaeraceae bacterium. The sequence goes on along the minus strand of JAHBWY010000006.1, from coordinate 244,063 downwards.
ACGATTCGTTCGCCGCGCGAGGTGCGCATGCGAACATGGGAGCGGGGGAGCGGGATCACGCTCGCCTGCGGGACCGGTGCGAGCGCCGTCTGTGTCGCGGGTGTGCTGACCGGACGAAGCGGGCCGGAGATCATGGCCCATCTTCCGGGAGGAGCGCTCGAACTCGCATGGCCCGGTGTCGGTCGCTCGGTGCGCATGAGCGGGCCCGCCATCGAGGTCTTCCGCGGCGAGCTTGCCGCGCCACCTCGCACAACCGGGGCGGGACGCTGAGATGGCGCTCTCCGCACTGGAGGTCCGCCTGGTCGAACGACTGGAGAAGGCTCGGCCGTCAATCGAGCGGGATCTCGAAGCGTGGGTGAACATCCCCACAGGATGGAACTTCGCCCCTGGGCTCACGGAGCTTCGCGGCATCCTGCGCCATCGCTTGGAAGCCCTGGGAGGCGTCGCTCGTGAGTTGCCGGGTGCCGTGGCGCCGGGCTTCGTGGGACCGCGCGATCCGATCCCGCCCACACTGGTCGTCGAGGGTCCCTTGGGCGCATCGCCGAGTCGATCTCGCCCACTTCTCTTCTGCGGTCATCTGGATACGGTCTTTGATCCGAATGGCTCCTTCACGACCTTCCGGCGTGAGGGTGATCGGGCGATCGGTCCCGGCGTGAGCGACATGAAGGGAGGGCTCGCGATCATGATCGCCGCGCTCGAGGCGCTCCATGCCGAAGGGGTCGCGCGGCCTTGGACCGTTGTTCTCAACTCCGACGAAGAGACCGGCAGCTACCACAGCATGGAGCATCTTCGTGCGCTGGCGCCGCTGCATGGAGCGGCGTTTGTGCTGGAGCCGGCGCTGCCCGGCGGCGGACTTGTGATCGAACGCATGGGTTCGGGTCAACTGCTGATCGAGGCCCATGGTCGGGCAGCCCATGCGGGGCGGGACTTCGCCTCGGGAGTCTCCGCCATCACCGCGCTCGCTGAGGCGATGTCGGCCGCGGCGCGCGTGAGCGCCGTCGAACATGGTCGCATCGTGAACATCGGGGTCATCGAGGGGGGTGAAGCTTCGAACATCGTTCCGGCCCACGCCCGCGCGAAGGGCTCCGTGCGCTTTCGTGACCGCGCGGCGGGAGAGGCCATTGCAAGAGCGCTTGAGCCACTGGCGATGGGCACCCCCGACCAGCCACCGTGCGTCACCGTCGAACTCTCACTCAATCGTCCGGCGAAGCCGTTGACTGCGGCGCTCAGGCCGTTGATCGACATCTGCCTCGGCGCAGCCAAGGACCTCGGGCATCCGCTGAGCGAGCGAGCGACCGGCGGCTCTTCCGACGGCAATGTGCTTGAGGATGCCGGGCTTCCCTCCCTCGACTCGATGGGTGTGTGCGGCGGGAACCTCCATCGCCACGATGAGTTCGTCGAGCTCTCGTCTCTCGGCCATCGCGCGGCCCTGCTCGCGATCACGGCGCTGCGCGTTGACGCCTTTCTCAAGCCGGGCCACTCGTAATCGACTCGCCGGAAGTGGGCCACACAGGAGGGTCAGCGATCGCCTCTCCGCGACAAGCCGCCAAGTCACTCGCGATCGCGGTGCTCAGTCGCGCGTGACATTCAGGCGCCCGATGGCGATCTCGAGGACCTGCGCCACCGTCTTCACATCCTCGCTGGTCATGCGATCGTAGAGGGGTAGCGCCAGGGTTCGACCCGCCACGCTCTCAGCCACGGGAAAATCTCCCTGCTGGGTGCCGAGCACGCTTCGAACATGGGGCAGCAGCGATTGGCAGGGGTAGTAGTTCGCCGCACCGACATCATGGCGATGAAGGGTGTTGATGATGAGGTCGCGATCCAGCGCGGAGAAGCGATCTGAAAGCCGCACGACGAAGGCGGACCAACTGATCTTCGCTCCCTCAGGGACCGTGGGAAGAATGAGATCGGAGTTGCCGGCCAGTCGCGCGACATACTCTTCGACGATCTCCTGGCGCCGCGCCATCGTCTCATCCAGTCGGCTGAGTTGGCTCGCCCCAAGCGCTGCACAGAGTTCCGGCATGCGCGCGTCATAGCCATCGCAGCGATGGTCGAGAATCATCCCGAGGTCGGCATCCTGGCCGGGGAAACTCATGCGGTCCATGCGCCCCTGGTTGCGGAGCGCACGGCATGCGGCGGCGAGATGATCGTCATGGGTGACGAGCATGCCTCCTTCACCGGTCGTCACGGGGCGATTGACGAAGAAGCCGAAGCTCGCGATCCGTCCGAATCGACCGACGCAGTCTCGGCCCAGTTCGCTTCCGAGACCTTCGCCGCCATTTTCGACAAGCGGAATCTCGAGGCGCGTGCAGAGGGAGACAAGCGCGGGAAGGCCGATGGGATTCCCGAAGGGAGCACCGGCAAGGATCGCGCGGGTCCGCACGGTGCATGCCCGCTCGGCGCGAGCGGCATCCATGGAGAGCGACCGAGGTTCGATATCCACGAACACTGGGCGCGCCCCGCAGTGGAGCACACTGTGGGCATAGCTCGCGTGACCGAATGCCGGGACGAGAACCTCGTCGCCGGGACCGATGCCCAGAGCTTTGAGGGCGATCTCCATCGCAAGACCACCGCTCGCGACAGCGATTGCATAAGGCCGGCGCGTGCGCTCCGCCATGAGGCGCTCGAACTCCAGAACCGACGGCCCCATCACCAGGCGACCTCGTCGCAGCGATTCAGAGACCGCGCGAAGGTCCTCCTTCGTCAACTCAGGCTGGTTCAGTGGAATGACTGGCATGTCACTCGGGCGACAGTCGGGCGAGGGCCTCTCGATGACGACCCAACGCCTTGAGATAGAACCACGCGGCCTGAATCTGGAGGGGCTCATCCACGCGCCCGCCTCCAGCCCCGATCGTTCCAAGTTGCTGGATGTCGGCCTGCGAGAGCGGCGCGCCGGCCCGCGCGATGGCCACGAGCGCCATCGAGTCGAAGCGGCGGGGGAGCCGACCTCGGACCGACGAAGCCAGTTGCGCTGCGGACGCGCGGCGGGCGGCGATGCGATCCGGATCAGGCGTGGCACGGACCCACTCCCGATCGTTCGCGGCATCGACGAGACCGACGAAGATCGCCTCGATCACAGTTGACGGCGTGGCCGGATCAAGGATTCGTGCTCGAAGACCTTCAGGGTCAAGCGCGACCAGTCGTTCAGCGGCGCGGACGGCCATGATCATGATGGGCTCTCTCGGCGAACGAGCCTGCACCGAGAGATCGAGCACATGGTTCATGACCCTGATGGCCAGAGCGGGGTCCTCGCCAGCAATCGCGTCAGCGCGAGTCATCACCCACTCGGCTGCGGGCCGGACTCCGAGATTCAGCACCGCAACGAAGGCGTCGGCGCAGTCGGGCCCCCCGTGAGCGCAGCGTGCAGCGGCGATCAGCGTGCGGACCTCGCTCGGAGCATCGGCTCCGAAGTCATCGAAAGCTTCGGGATCGATGCCTTCCCGCTCCGCGGTGACCAGCAGAAGCAGGGCGTATCGAGAGAGATTCAGCGTCGAGCGATCCTCGGCGACTTCCTGTCGAAGGGCGCGGAGACCGGCGGCTGGAGCAAGCTCGAGCGAGGAACCGATGATTGCGGCGCGGACATTCGCATCCACCGAACGATCCGAGGCGATGCGAAGAAGCTGAGTTGCTGCCGCCTCCAGCCGGTACGCCCGAATGGCGGGGGCGAGCGTGGACAGGAGCGCGTTGCGATCGCTCGGCGGCATTTCGGCGATGAGTGGGCGGAACTCATCCCACGCCGTCGAGTCACCGCGCTCAAGGAGCAGGAGCGCGGCCAGAGCGCGGAACTCCGCCACCTCGGAGGTGAGCATCGTCGCCAGCTCGGAAGTCTCCCAGGGCGCGCCCTCACGCTCAAGCGTCGCCACCAGGAAGAGGCGATCTTCAGGCAGCAGTTCATCGGGCCAGCGCAGGATCTGATCGATCTCCGAAGGACGGAGAAGCCCGCGACCAATCAGCGTCTTGAGGATCTCGGAGCGCAACGCGACATTGCTCACCTGTCGAAGGACGAAGGGATCGACCGTGCGCTTCGGATCGACCGTCGCGATGCCGACGACGGCATCGGCCTGCATGACCGGACGATCCTGTCGCTGCACGAGCGACTGGAACACGGGACGAAGGTCGGGATCTTCGAGCTCGATGAGGGCCAGCAGGCCTGAACTTCGGCCGCCGGCGGGTGGCATTCGAACCGCCTCGCGCAGGGACCGGATGTTCATCTCGTAGGGATCTGGCGGCGCGTAGCGATCCTGCGGACTTGCCGCAGCGAGGGCAACGGTGGCAGTCAGCGAGACGATCCCGACCAGCGGCATCATCGGGGCATCGTACCGTCCGCACTGCGAAGAAGGCTGTGGCGGAGGTGGTCGACGAGCTCCCTGAGAGAGATGGGACCGCCCGGCACATCGACGACAGTCTCATCCTCGGCCAGCATGCTCCGAAGGCGCCGGTCGGCGCCCAGCGCCGAGGAGTGTCCCCCCTTGCCGAAGAGGCGGGCGATCTCGGGAAAGCTGAAGTTCGTCAACTCGCGCAGCAGGTACACGGCCACGCCGCGGGCGAGCACCACGCGGCGATGCCGGCTCCCTTCGCTGAGTTGCTCGCGTGAGACATCGAGTCGCTCAATGACCGCCTGCACGATGTCGTCGGCCCGAAGCGGTCCGCGTCGCCACTGCGCGCGATCATCTCGAAGGACTCGCGCCACCAGACCCGCGCTGATCGGCTCGCGAAGCGTGCCCTCGACCATCTGGATGGCCGCGAGGCGGGCGAGTGCACCTTCGATTTCCCGCACACTTCCGACACAGGCGCCCGCGACGGCATCGGCGGCCTCCGGTGTGAGGTCCATGCGCCGCTGCGCTGCCAGTCGTTCGACGAGTTCCACTCGAGTGGCGCGGTCGGGGGCGTCGATCCGCACGACGGCACCGGCGAGGAAGCGGCTCAGCAGGCCTTCACTCACGCGCCGGATTTGCCGCGGATGCTCGTCGGAGGCGAGCACCACGCGGCCGATCCGGTCGATCGCGTCCATGGTGTGCATGAACTCGTTCTGGGTGGCGGCCTTGTTTGCAATGAAGTGCACATCGTCGATGCAGAGCAGGTCGAGCCGTCGCATGCGCGCTCGGAAGGTCTCGAGCGATCCGCTTCGCACCGCCGCGACATACTCGTTCGTGAACTGCTCGCCCGTCGTGTAACGAATGCGCTCGCGGGGATAGCGCTCCCGTCGCCGATGGCAGATGCCCTGGAGCAGGTGCGTCTTGCCGAGGCCGACCCCGCCATGGAGGAAGAGATTGGGGACCGCCGCCGGCGGCGCCTCCGCCACGCGACGCGAGGCATCGAAGGCGACGCGGTTTGAGTCGCCGACGACAAAGTCGCTCAAGCGACGGGTCTCGGGCCGACGGGCCGGCGCGGCATCCGTGTCCGCGCCGTGGCCCGCCGGGATCCGGGCCGCGGGCATCGTGCCCGCAGCGTGCGCGAGTCGCGCCCGAGCCCGACGCGAAGCGGCGTCATCCGCAGCGTCGCCCGGACGCCCCGCAGGGGGCGCGGCAACGCCGAATCGGACGCGCGCTCCGGCGCCGAGTGTGTCTCGGGCCGCAGACTCAAGTTCCGTTCGGAAGTTCCGGCCGATCCAATCCGCCACGAACTGCGTGGCGGCCTCCACGCGAACCTCGTCGCCGTCGACCTCGAGATTCGTTCCGCCGTCGAACCAGAGGCGGTAGCGCTGCACTCCGATCGCTTCGCGGAGGTGGCCGGAGATCTGTTGGGCCGCAGGGGAGAGGGCATTGGTCTCGGGTTCAATCTTGGGTCCATCACCATCCTGGTGCATGCAGCGTCTCCCAGGATCGGACGCGCACACACCGCGCCGACCCGGTGAAAGGGGTCAGGGAAGCCCGGATTCCAGACGATGCCATCAGTGGCCGGAACAGCGCTCGCCGAGCGTCGGATCCCGGAAGCGTCCGTCGCGCGAAACCCGCAGGGGCGAGCGCGACGACCGGGATCGGACGGTCGTTGAGGTGCTCATCCTTGAGCGAAGCGGGAAAGATAGTGAGATCTTGCGCTGCGCCAAGAGGGATCCCGATGAGAGCGGGCTTGCGCATGGGACTTCGAGAGCGCCAAGTGCCATGAACACGCGGCTTACGCGGCGCAAAATTCTGCGCAACATCCTGTCGGCCGCGCAGTGTCCGTGCAATGTGGACAAGTGGCGCATCGAACGGGCGCCTTGACGATCTGCTACCGCGCCGCGTCTTCAATGCGCGCATGGCGAGTTGCGGTGGCTGAAGCGTTCTGCTACCGCCGCGCCAAGCGCCGAAAACTCATGCTCGCAGTGGTCGCACAAGTGCGACGCGCCGGCTCGCGCAGCGGAATCCGGCGGCGCGGTAGAGGCGCAGCGCCGGCGTGTTCTCTTCGTCGACCGCGAGCACGATGCGATTCACGGCCTCTCTCGACGCGAGCGACAGCGCTCGCTCAAGCAGCACCCGCCCGAATCCGCGACCCCGCGCTTCGGGCACAAGACCGAGATAGACGAGTTCCAACGCCTGAATCTGCGGCGCCGCGTTCAAAAGCACGGCGCCGACCGGTTCGTCTTCAAGCCGGAGGATGGTCCACAAGGAACGATCAAAGCGACCGCCGCGACGGTGACCTTCGAGGACCTCCTCCGGACGCCGCATTCCAGCCAGACCCGGACAGTCGAGCGTGTCCCGATAGGTCGCTTCGAGAAGTCCCGCAAGCGCCCGTCGCCCTTCCGCGTCGTCGGCGTAGCCCTCGAGGGTGGCGCCAGGAGGAAGCGGCGAAGAGGCCTCCACCCGTCCGCGGACGGGACGCGCCATGGCGCGCTCCATCGAGGCGAGCGCTGCGAGGCGCCGGAAGCCGGAGTCGCGTAGCACACCGATCTCACGATCGAAGCGAGGCTCAAAGAGCGCTTGAACAATGGCGAGGTCCATCGTGGCGGCTTCTGAGAGAGCCGTCAGCAAGGCCTCGCGGGCGGCGCTCTCCTCTTCCCGAGAGCGCAATGTGGAGAGAGTCAGCATCGCCGTGCGCCCCGGGTAGGGCGTGAGCAGGAGCGCCGCGTTCACGCGCCCCGAGTCGTCGAAGGCACCCCAGAGATGGTCGAGGGAGAGGCGCTCATCCGCCGCGAATCGCTCGAAGCGGGCGGCATGATGAGCGTCGCGTCCGAGCAGCCGCGCCAGCACGGGCAGCCGGTCGTGGCCCGTGGCTCGGCGCACTCGGGGCAGGGGCTGGTCAGCCTGCGGGGATGCCGGAGAGACGAGCGTCACAAGGAGAGGGTAGCCGCCGCTGAGTCACTCGCCATGGCCCCGATTTTCTCCGCCGCTACACTCCCAGAGTCATGCGAAGCAGCCCATTGGCCCAACCCGGTTTCGTTCGCTCCTCAATCGGTCTTCTTCTCGGAGGCGCTTTCGCGGCGATGAGTGTGCTGGGATTGCACGCCGCTGCGTCTGCACAGGATGGACGCGCCGACGACATGGCACCGGTGCCCGGGGCCATCGGCAGCGATGCGGATGCCACCTCTGGTGAGGGCGACGGGCGGCCGTCGATTCGCGCTCGTTCCGAGGCGGCGACCGCGTGGCAGATCGACCTTGAGCCAGGTCCGATGCGTCTCTTCGTCGATTCGCGCGACGGCACGCCCTATTGGTACATGACCTACAAGGCGACCAACAACTCAAACAGTGATCAGCGATTCTCGCCAAAGTTCGAGCTCGTGGATGATGAGGGTCGCATCACGGTCTCCGGGCAGGGCGTTCCGTCGGAAGTGAGCCGCATGCTCCTTCGTCGTCTTGAGAGTCCGCTGGTTGAAGATCAGAACACGATCCTGGGAGACATCCTCATTGGCGAGGGGAACGCCAAGGAAGGCATCGTCGTCTTCAAGGTCACGAGTCTGGCGAGCAAGGAGTTGTTCGTCTTCGTGTCGAACCTCTCGAGCGAGCGCCAGTTCGTGCGCGATGGGCGAGGTCAGCAGGCCGAGGTTCGCAAGCAGTACCGGATCGCCTATGCGGTGCCGGGAGATGCGATTCCGCGGGGGAGTGAAGCGCTCGAACTCCTCGATGAAGGCCGTGAGCCCAACCCCCGCTGGGTTTGGCGCTGATCGGACCTCGAATGCCGGCCCCGGGGGGCCAGCCCTGACCGCAGCCTCTGGAACGGTCTGCCATTCGCCCGATGAAGGGGCGGCCTCGATCCCGCCAGGATTGTCGCTATACTCCGCGATCCGCCGCAGCGATGGAGCTGCGAGGCTTGATATTCGGGTGGCCGCTCGGGCCATCCAAAGAGGAGAGTTTCGCCGTGGCACACAAGAAGGGTCAGGGTTCAACTGAGAACGGTCGCGATTCGAACCCGCAGTACCGAGGCGTCCGCCTCTATGGCGGTCAGACTGCCAAGCCCGGCGCGATCATCCTCACGCAGTGCGGCACGCGCTGGAAGGCGGGCCACCAGGTGCAGCAGACCAAGGATTACTCCCTGATGGCGCTCATTGACGGCACGGTCCGCTTCCGCGGTCGCATCGTTGATGTGATTCCTTCGGATCCTGCGTCCCCGCGGCTCGCCCGCGATGCGGCGAAGTGAGGCGAACGCCGCCGCTCGCTTCGGGCTGATCTCAACCTGACCCCTTCGGAATCGAGCACGACGCCGCCCGACATGGGCCGCGGTCGAAGGTGAAGTTGCGCATGTTCGTCGATCACGCCGTCATCAAGGTGCGCTCGGGCCGGGGAGGCGATGGTTGCTCCCACATGAGGCGGGAGAAGTTCATGCCCAAGGGCGGTCCCGACGGTGGCGACGGCGGCCGCGGGGGTGATGTCATCGTCGTGGGAGATCCGCATCTCGACACGCTGATCGCCTTCCGCTACCGCATGCACTTCTTCGCCGAGAACGGCGGCAAGGGGCAGACCAAGAGTTGTCACGGCGCTGACGGTGCGTCGATCCGAGTCGCCCTGCCGCTCGGCTCGCAGGTCTTCGATGCCGAGACGGACGAGTTGCTTGTTGATCTGACCGAGGCGGGGCAGGAGTTCGTGGTGGCGCGTGGAGGTCGGGGCGGACTTGGCAATGAGCGCTTCAAGAGTGCCACGCGGCAGGCACCGACAGAGTCGACGCCCGGCGAGGACGCGCAGGAGCGCTCTCTTCGCATCGAGCTCAAGCTCATTGCCGATGTCGGTCTCGTTGGCATGCCGAACGCGGGAAAGAGCACGCTTCTGCGAGCCATCAGCCGAGCGAATGCGAAGGTTGGCGCCTATCCCTTCACGACCATTTCGCCGCAACTGGGCATCGCCGAGCTGCCGGGTGATCGACGCCTCGTCATCGCCGACCTCCCGGGCCTGATCGAGGGAGCCGCGCAGGGCGCCGGACTCGGGCACGACTTTCTCCGTCACATCGAGCGGACTCGCGTGATCGTGCACCTGGTGGACATGGCGCCAACCGATGGAACGCCACCAGCGGATCGCTATCGCGCGATCCGTGGTGAGCTCGAAGCCTTCTCGGTGGACCTTGCTCGGAAGCCCGAGTTGGTGGTGCTCTCGAAACTCGACCTTGTGCCACATGAGGAGCAGGCGTCCGTGTGCCGCGCGATCGGCGCGGCGATGGGACTCTCGAGGACTCCGTTGGCGATTTCAGGCGCCACTGGCGTCGGGTTGCCTGAACTTCTTGAGGCGTGCTGGGCTCTCTCTGAGAAGGCGGAATCGGCGCCGCGCTTCTCGTGACCGCGTCGCGGTGCTCTAGTCCTGATGCAGCGCCCTGAGGCGGGGCGAGAGCCGAAGAAGAAGCTGGACGCGCTCGAACTCGTTGAGCCACTCCTGCAAGGTCGCGCTCCGCTCCTCGCGGTCAACGGCCGCTCCTGGAACTGGACAGCTCGGTCCGAGTTGCCGCGCCGCCATCGCGCGATAGCGGGAGAGGGTTCGATCGCCGAGCAGCGAGATGAAGGAGAAGTCCTCCCCCATGAAGATCACGGTGGGCACGCGACGACCGCCGCAGATCATCACCATGTCCGCAAGGGTTCCGTGCTCATCCCGATCAACCCAGCGCAGGTCGATCATGCGCCGATTGGCGGCGGCGATCGCCTCAAGGAGCGGCCCCTGCGCCGAGCAATCGCCGCACCAGATCCCGGAGACGACGAGGACCTTCATCTCGCGGGTGAAGCCTTCGACCAGGGCACGCTGCGGCGGGGTCAGGGCGACACCTTCACCGGCCCGCTTCCAGGGCTCAGCGCGTCCGGGATCGGAGGCGAGGTAGGTCGCATAGTCATCGGCCGCTTCGAAGGAGCGGCGCAGGAGAGCTTCATCCATGGCGACAACTGTAGGGAGTGTCGGACGGTGTTGAGCGACGGGGGCGCTCAGCCTCGGATCGATGAGGAGCCGATCGGTCGATCCGACGGGCGAGTTGGCGCGACGGGGTGTGTTTGCGGGGGGAATGGGCGAAGTCGCGGGGCGTCGCGCGACTGAGCGCCGGAGACACCCGCACGAAGGGTCACTCGCCAAGCAGGCTCTTGAGCCGACGGAGGGCATCGAACGCGGCGAGCGGCGTGAGCTGGTCGAGGTCGATCTCACGAAGGTCGCGGAGCGCCGGGTGTGGCGGCGCTTCATCAAAGAGCCCCGGCTGGCGGCGTGCACCTCGCGGTGTCGCGGTCGTCGTGGCCCCGGTCGCCGTGGACGACGGTCCCGAGGGCGCATCGGCCGACAACTCCGGCGCCGCGTGCTGCACGGAGAGACCCTCGAGAATCGCCTTCGCGCGCGAGATCGTCTCCGTCGGAAGCCCAGCGATGCGCGCGACATGAATGCCGTAACTCCGATCGCTCCGACCCGGTTCGATGCGATGGAGGAAGACGATCTGATCGTTCCACTCGCGGACCCGAACATGGAGATTGACCACGCGGTCGCTGCGGTCGGCGATCTGGGTCAACTCGTGGTAGTGCGTCGCAAAGAGCGTTCGGCATCGCCGCGCTTCGAGCGTCTCGGCAATGGCCCACGCAAGGCTGAGACCATCGAGGGTGCTGGTGCCACGGCCGATCTCATCGAGAATCACGAGGCTCCGCTCGGTCGCATGATGCAGGATGAGCGCCGTCTCGACCATCTCCACCATGAAGGTGCTCTGGCCTGCGTGAAGCTCATCGGCGCTGCCGATCCGCGTGAGAATGCGATCGACGAGACCGATCTCCGCCCGCTCCGCCGGCACGAAACTGCCCGCGTGGGCGAGGAGCGCGATGATCGCGTTCTGCCGGATGAAGGTGCTCTTGCCGGCCATGTTCGGTCCCGTGATGAGCGCAAGGCGGGCTGGCTGATCACCGCTGCCGAGCGAGCAGTCGTTCGGAACGAACTTCGATTCGAGCGCCCGCTCGACGACGGGATGCCGACCCCCCACGATATGAAGGCATGGCGCAACGACGAGTTCCGGTCGGCACCAGCGCCGCGTGGCGGCGGTCTCCGCGAAGGCGCTGACGAGGTCGATCGAGGCAATGGCCTCGCTCACCCTCAGGATCGCCTCACCTGCCGCGGCGATTCTCGCGCAGAGATCCGCAAAGAGCGCCTGCTCACGATCGAGTGCGCGTCGCTCGGCGCTCTCGACCTTCCCTTGAAACTCACGGAGCTCAGGGGTCGAGTAGCGCTCGCGTCCGGTCAGTGTCTGAATGCGAATGAAGTCCGCGGGCACGCGATCGCGGTGGGCGTGCGTGATCTCCATGTAGTAGCCGAAGACGCGGTTGAAGCCGACCTTCAATGAGGCGATTCCGCTGGAGTCGATCATCCGGCGCTGGAAGTCGGCGAGCCACGAATCGGCGTCGCGCTGGAGAACCCTCGCTTCGTCGAGCGCCGCGTCGATGCCGTTACGAAAGAGGCCGCCTTCTCGAAGATGAGCCGGGGGAGCCTCGACACAGCTCCTGCGAATCTCCTCCCCCAGCGTCGCCAGCACGGCGAGATCGGCCTCGAGTGCCGAGGCAAGCGTCGCGAACGCGCTGTGCTCACCGGCGAGGTGCGCCACCTGTTCGCATCCGACGGCGCTCTGCCCGAGGGCCGACACATCGCGCGGCGTGGCGCGGCCGAGCGCCGCGCGGGAGGCGATGCGAGCGACATCCTGAATCGGTTCGAGGCTCGCGCGCATGGCACCGCGCAGCGTCGCGTCGTCGACCAGTGCGGCGACCTGGCGCAGCCGCGCCTCGATCGCGTCGCGTCGAGCGAGAGGGAAGGTCAACGCTTCGCGGAGGCGACGACGCCCCATGGCGGTGCGCGGCCGCTCGAGCGTCGAGAGGAGCGAGCCTTCGTCAGACCCGCGACGCGAGGTTCGCTCGATTTCAAGGCTTCGAAGGGTCGTCGGGTCAACATGGAGCGTGTCGTCGGCCTGCTCGAGGCGCGGCGGGCGCAGGTGCGAGAGCGGCTTCGCCATGGCCGAGCGCCGCGCGAACGCCTCGGCGGCGCCACTCGCAGCCGCGCCGCGAATCGCACTCGTCGCCGTGCCATCGGCCACGCTTCCCTCGCTCTCCCGACGACCATGCGACTCGAGCAGGAAGGCGAGCAGCGCGCCTGCCGCGGTGGTGAGCGCCCCGCGCTCGGGAAGACCGAAGCCTTCAAGCTTGGCGACGCCGTAGTGGCGGCGCAGGATTTCGGCCGCTTCCCCATCCTGGAATTGCCAGCCCGGGCGCTCCGCGAGCGAGGCGTTGCATCCCATGGCATGGGCGCGCCATTGCGATCGCTCGGTGTCGCTCAGTGCATCGGAGATGAGCACTTCTCGCGGCGCTCGGCGAATGAGTTCGCCAATCGCCTCCTCATGACGAAGGAGTCGAAGGGTGAACGCGCCGGTCGAGAGCTCGGACATGGCCAGCGCCACGCCTTCGTCGCTGGGCACGAGTGCCGCTGCAAGATTCGTCGCCGAGTCATCGAGCAGTGCCTCATCAACGAGCGTGCCCGGCGTCAGGACGCGTGTGACCGCCCGTTCGACGACACCCTTCGCCTCGCGCGGATCCTGCACCTGTTCGCAGACCGCAACGCGAAAGCCCTGGTCGATGAGTCTTCGCAGGTAACTCTCGACCGCGTGGAAGGGCACACCCGCCATCGGCACGCCCTTCGTGCGTTCGGTCAGGGTGATCCCGAGAGCGCGGTGCGCTGCCACGGCATCGTCATCGAAGAGCTCATAGAAGTCCCCCATCCGGAAGAGCAGAAGACACCCCGGGTGCTCCGCCTTGAAGCGGTAGTACTGGCGCATCGCAGGCGTGTCGCGCCCTGGAGGTGGCGTCGAGGGGCGAAGCAAAGACCCCGCGTCGGACGCGGGGTCGGAAGTGGAGCTGATCGGGATCGAACCGACAACCTCTTGAATGCGATTCAAGCGCTCTCCCAGTTGAGCTACAGCCCCAGGAAGCCGGAGAGTCTAGCGGCTCCGGGCCCTGCGGGCCAGTGACCCGGGGCGCGGGTGCTCTTGCCGTCACGCGGGGGCGGGGGCTACCCTCGCCCGTTCGGTGACCGCCACACTCCTCGCCATGTACTGCCTCGGGATCGTCGGCGCTTCGCTGTTGGGCGGTGCGCTGCCGAGCCTGCTGCGCCTGACGCATCGGCGCCTCCAGATCGCGCTCAGCTTTGTGGCCGGTGCCATGCTGGGTGTGGCGCTCTTTCACATGCTTCCGCATGCGGTGCTCGAGGCCATCTCGATCAACGCCCGAGCCGGTGGTTCGTTCGGCCACGGAGACTTCGATCGGATCACGATCGCGCTCGTGGGGGGATTCCTCGCGATGTTCCTGCTCGAGCGCTTCGCTCGCTTTCATCGCCACGAATCTGAGAGCGAGGTCCTCGACTCGATCGATCCGTGCACCGGGGAGCCACCGGGGCACACGCACCAGCACAATGCCGACCGCGGTCGGGGGCATGGCCATCACCACGGTGGTCACGGCCATGGCCATGGGCATGGTGCCCAGGTGAGCGCCCTTCACTGGGGTGGGGCGCTGATCGGACTCACGCTTCACTCGGTGCTCGAAGGTGTGGCGCTCGCGGCCAGTGTTCTCGCCGGACATGTGCACGATGACGCTGCGATTGCCGGGCTCGGCACCTTCCTCGTGATCCTGCTGCACAAGCCCTTTGATTCGATGACGCTGCTGACGCTCGTCCGAGCGGCGCATCCCCAGGCGGCGCGCCGCAAGGCGATGATGCTCAACCTTCTCTTTGCCCTGATCGTGCCCGTTGGCGCGTTCGCATCACTGCTGCTGATGCAGGGCACAGTTGATGGCACGGGAGCGATGGGCATGATCGTGCCCCTGGCGCTCGCCTTCTCCGCGGGCACCTTCCTCTGCATCGCCTCGAGTGATCTCCTCCCCGAACTTCAGTTCCACCAGCACGATCGCGGCAGCCTCTCGGCGGCGCTCATCCTCGGGCTTGCCGGCGCATGGGCGATCGGCCTGCTCGAATCGGAGTACTGCGGTCACGATCACTCCGCACCTGGCCATGTGCATGGCCCCGATTGCGATCATGACCACGACCATGATCATGACCACGATCACCGGCGCCCGATCGACCCACGCCCCGCTGCGCCTGCCGCGCCGGAACTGAATGGCGCGGCGACCTCACTTTCATTTGAACCGCCACACATCGTGGCGTGGACCACGGAGGCGCCATGAAGGCTGAACGCGTGCTCGCTGAACTCAATCGACTCCGCAATGACCTCGAGCGTGACCCCACGGACCTCGAGTGGTTCACGCTCCATCATGCGTTCTGCTTCATCAGCTACAAGATGGGAGACTTCCAGCGCTACCTCGATGAAGTGGTGAAGCCCGGCGAGTCACCCGAGGAGTGACGGGCGGTCGTGTGGCCTGCGGGCCTCATGCAACGAGCGAGCGGCGGGTTTCGCAGGGCGGCGGCTATGATCCGCGTCCCGCTATGCCCGACACCAGCAAGGATTACCGCAGCACGCTGAACCTCCCGAAGACAGCCTTCGCGATGAAGGCCAATCTCGCGCAGGAGGAGCCCAAGTCGGCCAAGCTCTGGGCGGAGGAGCGCCTCTTCGATCGGGTGAAGAAGGCGCGGGCGGCAGCCCGACCGTTCGTCTTTCACGATGGCCCGCCGTATGCCAACGGCGCGATCCACATGGGTCACCTCCTGAACAAGGGGCTGAAGGACATCGTGGTTCGCAGCGCGCTGATGGAAGGTCTTCGCTGCGATTTCGTGCCGGGTTGGGATTGTCACGGGCTCCCGATCGAGCACCAGGTGGTGACGGAGCTTGAGAAGAAGGGAAAGCTCGAGCGCATCCTGGCGCTGCCCGAGGAGCAGCGTCGTCTCGTCATTCGTCGGCAGTGCGCGGAGCACGCCACGAAGCATGTCGAACTCCAGCGCTCGCAGCTCCAGCGGTTGCTCACCTTCGGTGACTACGAGAATCCCTATCTGACCACGCAGCCCACTTTCGAGGCGGCGGCACTCGAACTCTTCGCGCGCATCATCGACGAGGGACTGGTCTTCCGAGCGCTCAAGCCAGTGCATTGGTCGATCGCGAGCCGGACGGCGCTTGCCGAAGCGGAGCTTGAGTACAAGGAGCGCGAAGATCCCTCGATCTATGTCGACTTCGAGGCGGCGTCGCGCGATCGCGTGGCGTCGGCCTTCGGGGTGGAACTCGACGCGACGCCTTCGTTCATGATCTGGACGACGACCCCCTGGACACTGCCGGCGAACCTCGCCATCGCGGTGCAGGCGAAGTCGCGATACGCCCTCATTCGCATGGATGGCGCGGAGACGATCGTCGCCGCCGATCTCGTGGATGCCGTGGTGAAGGCGGTCGACGCGAAGGCGGTCGAGCGGATTGCCGAGTGCGACGGCGCGGCACTCGTCGGTGCCGAGTATCGCCATCCCTTCATTGATCGCACCGGTCGCATCGTCGCAGCGGATCATGTGACCCTCGAGGACGGCACGGGGTTGGTTCACACCGCGCCGGGCCACGGCAGCGAGGACTATCACACGGGCCTGCGCGAGGGGCTTGAGATCTACTGCCCGGTGCGCGCGGATGGAACCTACGACGACTCCGTTCCCGAGTGGCTTCGCGGGCGCAGCGTCTGGGAGGGGAACACGCTGGTGCTTGCTCGCCTCGAGGAGAGCGGACACCTCGTTCACTCGAAGACCTTCCTGCACAGCTATCCGCACGATTGGCGCAGCAAGACGCCCGTCATCTTCCGGGCCACCGAGCAGTGGTTCATCGGCGTCGACATGCCCACGGCCTCGCGGCAGCGCTCGCTGCGCGCCATGGCGCTTGAAGCGGTGGAGGCGAAGATCCACTTCCTGCCCGAGTGGTCCCGCAATCGGCTGCGCGGCATGCTCGAAAGCCGACCCGACTGGTGCATCAGCCGGCAGCGCTCGTGGGGACTTCCGATTCCTGCGTTCCGAATGCCCGACGGTCGAATCTTCATGACCGCCGCGAGTGTTCGCGCAGTCGCGCTTCGCGTCGCGTCGATGGGTTCCGATGCCTGGTGCGCGGAGACGCCGGAGCAGCTTCTGGCGGCCTATGACGCATCGCGCGATCGCGAGGCGCCGCAGGGCCTTGATCTCTCGAAGCTCGAGAAGCTCCACGACATTTTCGATGTCTGGTTCGAGTCGGGCGTCACCTGGTTCACCGTGATGGAGTCGCGGGGTCTCGGCAATCCTTCCGATCTCTATCTCGAAGGCAGCGATCAGCACCGCGGATGGTTCCAGGCGAGCCTGCTGCCGGCACTCGCAACGACGGGGGAGCCGCCCTATCGCACGCTCCTCACGCACGGCTTCATCGTCGATCGCAACGGCCGCAAGATGAGCAAGTCCGAAGGCAATGCCATCGCCCTCGACGACCTCTTCCGCGACTACGGCGCCGATGTCTGCCGCTGGTGGCTTGGAGGGATCAGCTACGACGGCGACATTCGTGCCGATCTCGAGTTCTTCAAGCGCTCGGGGGAGAGCTATCGCAAGATCCGCAACACGCTTCGATTCCTGCTCTCGAATCTGGGTGACCTGCCCGAACCGATTCGGCACGCCGCGGCGCAGCAGGGCGCGGCGGATCCAGCGCTCGCCCAGGTTCCGCCTCGCTCCATCGACGGCTGGGCGCTGGCTGCACTCGCGGCACTCGAAGCGGAGGTCCGCCGAGGGCTCCGGGAGTACGACTTCCGCTGCGCGTCGCAGGCGATCTTCGACTTCTGCAACGAGACCCTCTCAACCATCTACTGCGCGGCGACGAAGGATCGTCTCTATTGCGATCGCCCCGATGCGCCGCGCCGCCGACGAACGCAGCGCGTCATGTGGGAGTGCGTCGAGGTCCTCTGTCGCCTGCTTGCACCGTTCACTCCGCACACGGCGAATGAGGCCTTCCAGGCGCTCAGGCAGGACGCTTCGGCGCGGCTCGAACTCGAAGTGCATCGAGGGCTCTCCTTCACCGCCGATGCAGGTTGGGAGCGCGTGATGGCGCGACGCTCGCAGGTCCTGAAGGCGCTTGAAGAGGCGAAGGCTCGGGGCATCGAGAATCCGCTCGACGCGGGCGTCTCGCTTCCCGACCCCGACGGAGCGCTCGAGCCCTTTGCTGCGGAGCTTGCGGACCTCTTCGGAGTGAGCCGAGTGACCCTCGACCGCACGGCTGCCGACGAGCGCGGGCCAGAGATCGACGACCTTCGTCAGGAGCCGCGCTGCGAGCGTAGCTGGCGCCGCGATCGCACCGTCAGGCAGCGAGGTGATGGCGGCTGGCTCTCCGATCGCGATGCGGAGGCGGTCGGCGTCACCTGAATCAAGAGGCCGACGGCCCGGATGTCCCGGGCCCGGTCTTCTTCCGTCACCACGAGCCGGCGGCCCACTCTCGGCGCCACTCAGGAGTCCCCATGACCAACCCCACGAATCCCCCCCAGCCCTCGGCCGCAGGCGCAGCGCCGGCGACCGCCGCCGCCACCGCGCCCGAGACGATCTCGTTCGATCACTTCGCCAAGATCGATCTTCGTGTGGCGACGGTCCTGCATGCTGAACACCATCCGAACGCCGACAAGCTGCTGAAGCTTCGGCTCGATGATGGCACTCCCGAAGGTCGTCAGGTCTGCGCCGGTATCCGGCAGTGGTACGACCCGGCTGCGCTGATCGGCCGACAGGTGGTGATCGTGGCGAACCTCGCGCCTCGCACCATTCGAGGTGAGATCAGCCAGGGCATGGTGCTCGCCGCGAGCGATCTCGCCGATGGCGCCGCCGCCGGAGCGGATCCCAAGACGGTCGAGCGCGATGTCGTGATCCTTGCGGTTGAGCGGCCCGTCAAGCCCGGTTCAAAGGTGAGCTGATCGGCGCTTGAGCGTCTCGGCTCCGGCAGGCTGGGGCTTGCGCGACAGCCGCGCGGCGAGCTCCTCGAACAGCCTTGACTTTCGGTGCGATGCTCAGCGGCTCGCGGTGCCTGGTTCGTTGTCGGTCTCCTGCCGCGCGAGTCTGAAGTCGTGTCGGCTCTTCAGCGGCTCGAGTCCGTAGAGTTCAACCAGCGGCGCGTTGGGCACGCGCGACGCAATGTTCCGCCGAAGGAGGCCCATCGACGCAAGCTGCTCGAAGTCCTCGGCGGAGAGGGGACGCAGCGAGGTCAATCGCACGGCCAGAAGCGCAAGCTTCGTGGGCGCCGAGACGACAAAGGTTCGATCGGCGTCCGGTACATCGGCCACGGGGGTCGTCTTGGGGAGCTGCACAGCCCGCTCCATGATCGCCTTGATCGCCTGCGGATCCTGTCCGAGGCCGGGGATGTTCACCGGCGAACCTTCGCTGATGCGCGGCATGAACTGCACCGAGGTGCCGAAGCGATCGGCGACGGCGTTAAGCCCCTCGGTCACAGCGAGCTTCTCGATCTCGGGGATCTCGCTCTTCAGGCGCTCGAAGCGAGCAAGCCGCAGAAGGTCGTTGCGAACGGCATCTTCGACCTCTTCGAGCGACGCCGGTGCATGGGCCGGTGACGCCTCGACCACGCGGAAGAAGAACGAATCACCCACGGCGCCGGTCAGCGACGGCATGGTAAGAGGTGGACCGGCGACGCCCTCCTGGACGACGATCGTCGGCGAACCGCCGAACTCACGGAGCACTTCGAGCAGCTCACCGAGCCGCCGGGCCCGTGGACCGAAGCGCGTGGTGGTCGCCGCGCCGATGCGCGGCAGGGTCGCCGCGTCCATCGGACGGATCCACTCCTCGGATGCCGTGTACTCGGGCACCGGAATCTGGAACTGCTCGGAGACCGCCTTGACGATCGAGTCAAAGCTCGGCTGCGCCGCGCGGAGATCGGCCGTGAGGTCGAAGTACCCACCTCGACGGTTGGCGCCGCGCAACGCCATCGCGAACTGATCCTCGACGAATCGCTCGATCTCCGACATGCGTTCGCGGGCGACGCGATCGGTGACCTTCACGCGCACTTCGCCGGCGACATCGTCGAAATTGGGGAAGCCGCCGCCGATGCCCGGAGGGAAGAACGCGCCGGGGTCTCGCAGATAGGTCTTGCGGACCTCAAGCTCGCTCAGGCGAGGATCGCCCTCAAGGCTGAGTTGCACGCTCTCGGCGGGAATACGGAACCACTCAAGCCGAACCCTGTTCGGCACGAGGTAGCCGAAGCCGAGTTCGCCGATGCCCGGAGCCACATCCCGGTACTTCTCGAAGTGTGCGACCATCGCCTCGCGCGTCGGCGGGGCGGGATCATCGTTCGGCAGGGGCTTCGACGCATCGATGACGACAACATCGGCGGACGCATTGGTCTGCGTCTCGAGCGCCGCGAGCCGCGCTCGAGCGTCAGAGATCGGCAGCAGGGCCGCCATGTTGAGCAGGCGAACGACACCGCGCGCGTTCGCAAGCGCTTCGAGCACCTGCGTGGGCGTCTGGCGTGAGTTGCCGGCGAGGCGCCCGAGGATCTCCGCCTCGGTGATGCTGCCGTCGCTCATCAGGATCTGATCCTGGATCCACGCGCGGCCCTCCTCGGGGCCTCCGATGAAGCCCGCGGCCTCGGCCTCGCGGACGAGAAGGAACCAGTGTTCCGGATTGCGCGGATCGAGGCCGGTCAGCACGCGAAGCTGCGTGAGGATCGGCATGCCACCGCCGCGCTCGAGCGTATCAAGCGTCTGAAGCTGTCCGGCAAGGCGCACTCGCTCACCCTCGGAGACCTTCGAGCCGCCGTGATGCGCCCATGTTCCGCCGAGCGTCGCGCTCTGGCGGGAGAACTCCTGGATGGTGGTGGGCACCAGGAAGACGACCATCAGGAGGCCCCCGAAGACCACCAGGATCCACTTGTTGTACTGACGGAGGAACTTGAACATGGGCCCCGACCGCCGCTCGTCGCGGCGGCCTCTCGATCAGCGATAGAACTCGATGATCAGATTGATGTTGACATCGAACGGAATCTGATCCGAGGTGGGAACGGCCACCACACGGACGGAGAGTTCCGACGGATTGACCTCGATCCAACCGGGCACGATGTGGCCGGCGAGCGATTCCATGTTCTCGCGAATGAGCGTGTGGATCTTCGGCTTGAGCGTGATGACATCACCCGGCTTCACGCTGAAGCTGGGGCGATCGACCTTGTGACCGTTGACGAGCGTCTGGCCGTGAGCCACGAGCTGACGAGCCGCCCAGATGGTGCGAGCGAATCCGGCGCGACGCACGACATTGTCCAACCGTCGCTCGAGGAGCTGCATGAGCACCTCGCCCGTGTTGCCCTTGGAGCGGCTCGCCTCACCCATGTAGCGCCGGAACTGTCGCTCCAGCACCGAGTAGTGGTAGCGAAGCTTCTGCTTCTCATCCTTGCGGATGCCGTAGGCCTTGCTTCGCTTGCCGCGGAAGCCGTGCATCCCGGGAGGGGTGAGCTGGCGCTTCGCGGTGTGCTTGGGGATATCCGCGACGGGCACGCCGACGCGACGGGAGAGCTTGACCTTGGGGCCTGTGTATCGAGCCATAAGAGGGGGTGCCAATCGGGCGACGGGGGCGACAAGCCCCTTCCGGGGCGAAGATTGGCCAGTAGAACAGAGCCCCCCGGATGCGTCAAGCGGTTGGCTCGGGTTCGTAGGCCCGTCGCTCATCGGCTCGTCGCCACCGCAGGTAGGCCGTGTTCAGGATCCGGAGGCCTCCGGGGGTGGGGTACTCCCCGGTGAAATACCAGTCGCCGGTGTGCTCGGGCATGGCCGATCGGAGCCCCTCCACGCTCTGGTAGACGACCGCGATCTCGCCGCGCCACTCGAGGGTTGGCGAGCGAACGAGCTGGGCCACCTTGGCGGAGAGGGCCTCGTCGCCCACATGGTCGTAGATCAACCGCACCCAGTTCTGGAGTCGATCTGGAGGCAATTCGACCTGGGCGGTGCAGCGATCCTCGACTTCCTCGAGGAGCGCCTCCTCACCCCGCTCGCGAATGACCTCGATGGCGGCTTCGAAGGCGATGAAGTTGCCGAGGCGCGCCATGTCGATGCCGTAGCAATCGGGGTACTTGATGGGCGGCGCGGAACTGGCCACGACGATCTTCGCTGGGTTGAGCCGCGCGAGCATGGTGATGATCGATTCGCGCAGCGTCGTTCCGCGCACGATCGAGTCGTCGACGACCACCAGGGCGTCATCGGGTCCGACCGTGCCGCGCGTGATGTCGTAGACATGGCTCACGAGATCGCGCCGCGCTTCGTCATGGGTGATGAAGGTGCGCAGGCGCTGATCCTTGTGGGCCACCTTCTCAAATCGCGGGCCGCCGCGGAGCAGGCGAGCGAGAGCGTCGGGGGTCGCTTCGCCACTGGCCTGAAGCTGGGTGATCTTCGAGATGCACTCCGAGCGCCAGCGCTGTTCGAGCTCCTGCACAAGGCCGAGGTACGCCGTCTCCGAGGTGTTCGGAATGAAGCCGAGGACGGCTTGATCGAGGCGGTGATCGATGGCGCGGAGCACGCCATCGGCGAGATTGCGACCGAGGGCCTTTCGCTCGCGGTAGATATCGCGATCGTTGCCGCGGCTGAAGTAGATGCGCTCGAAGGTGCAGGAGCGCTGCGGCGTCGCCTCGGTGTAGGCGCGGCACTCGATGCGGCCGTCGGCCTTCATGATGAGGGCGTGTGCCGGCGGAATCGGCTCGATGGCGGAGGGATCGAGGTCGAAGACGGTCGAGATCGCCGCTCGCTCGCTGGCGACCGCCACCGCCGTTTCGGTCTGGACCCAGTAGACGGGACGGATGCCCGCCGGGTCGCGGCAGACGAAGGCATCGCCATGCCCGAGCAGTCCCGCCAGAACCCACGCGCCGTCGAAGGTCTCCGTCGCGCGGCGGAGGACCTCGGTCAGGTCGAGCTCACGGCCGATCGCCTCGGCCAGCACGCGACCTTCGAGATTCATGATCGAACCCGGGCCCATGTGAAGACGGAGCTTCTCGTGCTCGCGATCAATGGACCATCCGACCTTCTCGAGCACGACACCAGTGTCCGTCTCACCCACCGGCGCGAGTCCGTAGTCGACCAGTTGCCGGAAGATCTCGCGCGCGTTCGTCAGGTTGAAGTTGCCCGCCACGGCGACATTGCGCGAGGCGACCGAGTGGCGCCGGATGTAGGGATGGCAGGTCTCGGTCGAGTTCCCACTGTGCGTGCCATAGCGCAGGTGACCGAGCATCGTCTCGCCCAGCATCGGGAAGTGTTGCTTCAGGTCAGTCTCGTCGAGGTGGGCCAGACCAGCGCGGCCGAGCCGGTCGAAGGGGCGCATCGCTTCATCGAAGAGACGCTCGATGGCGTTGCGCTTCGCCGTGCGCGAGCGCTCCATGAAAGAGTCGCCCGGTGGCATGTCGAGCTTCACGCACGCGACGCCGGCGCCATCCTGCCCACGGTTGTGCTGCTTCTCCATCAGCAGGAAGAGGCGTCGAAGTCCCCACAGGGGGTCGCCCAGTTCCCGTGCGTACCACGAGATCGGATGCCGCAGGCGGACCAGCGCCAGGCCGCACTCGTGGGTGAGTCGATCACTCATGGAACGATGCAATCGTAGCGGGCGGGGGAGGCCATCGACATGACCGGCGTTGGGATCGTTTGCGAGGTGATGACCACATGGTCAAGCAGTCCCGGAACACGCTGGCGCCACAGGTCCCGAATCCGCGAAGGGCTGTTGCAATCCCGCGAGAGATGGAGGAGCACGAAGCGGTGGGGTTGAACCGTCTGCCGACACGCCACCATCGCCTCGACTGCGGAGAGGCACTGCTCGTTCGAGAGATGCCCCCTGCCGCCCATGATGCGCTGCTTGAGAAAGAGCGGACGGCGACTCGCCATCTGCATGTCGGGGCAGTAGTTGCTCTCAATGCCCACGACTTCACAGTCCTTGGCGAAGTCGATGACCTCGGGCTCGGCGCGGCCAAGGTCGGTGAGCCAGGCGAAGCGTCCAGCCGAACTCTCGAAGCGCAGCGCTGTCGAACCGTGCTCATCATGCGGGGTCGGCAGGGCGTGCAGCGTGACGCCCGGAGCGAGTTCCATGGCTGTTCCCGTCGGCAGCACCTCAAGGTGGCGCTGGGGCATGCCCGCCTCGAGGAGTGCCGCATGATGCTCGCGCCGAGCCAACACTCTGATGTGCAGGCGCTCCACATGCGGTGCCCATGTCGGGCGCCAATGATCGCTGTCGGCGTGCGTCAGGATGAGCACCCGCGGCTTGATCGGCAGCAGATTGCGAAGGCGAAGTCGCTCGCCCGTCTGCTTTGGTGAAAGTCCGGCGTCGATGAAGCACTCAAGCGTCCCCTCGTGCGATGGCAACGACACCCACGACCCGTTGCCGCCGCTACCCGATCCGAGGACACAGAGCCGCGGACTCATTCGTCGGCGCCATCCCATTCCGGAGCCGCAGGAGCTCCATCCGCGCCGGCGGCGTCCTGTCGCGCCGAGGCCGAGTCGCTCGATGCCGCTGCGTGAGTTCCTCGAACCGCGCGCCCGGTCGAGTGAATCAACGGCCGCTTGGCGCTCTCGATGAAGCGGATGTACTCATCAACGATCGGGATTCCCGCACGCTCACGCAGCTTGGCCAGAGCATTGGCTCGCGGCAGGTTGTTGCGGATGGCCGTTCGATAGCACCAGCGCGCGGCGTCGATCTCCTCGGGCGGCATGCCCGAGCGCCGCATGCCAATGATGTTCAGGCTCCCGCCGATGTTCGTCCCCGTCACCATCACAAAGGGTGGCGCATCAAGCGACAGCGACACGCCTCCCGACATGAAGACCCCTCGGCCGAGCCGCACGAACTGGTGGATGGCCGTGTTGCCCCCGGTGATCACTCGGTCGGCGATCTCGACATGCCCGGCGAGCAGCGTGCTGTTGGCGAAGATGCAGCGATTGCCGACGACCGCGTCGTGGCCCGCATGGCTGCACGCCATCCAGTAGTTGTCATTGCCCACGCGCGTCGGGTGCGCCGTCTTTCCGCGATGGATCGTCACATGTTCGCGAAAGGTGTTGCCCGAGCCGATGACGCATCCGCTTCCAGGCTGGCTCCGGTCGAAGCCGAGGTCCTGCGGCGCGAATCCAATGGCCACGCCGGGATAGAGGGCATTGTTCTCGCCCATCTGGAGAGGACCGTGGAGATAGGCCCCGGCGATGAGGTGCGTGCCCGCCCCGAGCGAGATTGGACCGAAGAGGACGCAGTTGGGGCCGATGACGACATCATCGGCAAGCTGCACATCGCCGTGGATGACGGCGCTCGGGTGAATCTTGGCCACGCCGCGGAGTCTAGGGCAACGCGCAAGCCGCGGTGGTGATTCCGATTCGCCCGGACATGTCTCCGTTGTGAACCTACGCTCCAAGGTCGATGCTCCGCGTGACCGACCTCGGCAGGATGCGCTATCGGGAGGCGCTCGCGCTCCAGCGTGAAGCCCATGCCCGCGTGCTCGCCGACATGACGGTGATGGGCGAAGTGCTGCTGGTCGAGCACGACCCGCCCGTGATCACGCTCGGGCGCCGAAGCGAGTCGCGGTCACACCTGGTCGCCGCGCCAGACCGATTGGCGGCGCTCGGTGTCGAAGTCGAAGAGAGTGATCGCGGCGGTGACATCACCTGGCATGGGCCCGGGCAACTCGTGGCCTATCCGATTCTCGCGCTCGATCGCCTTCGCCTTCGAATCCACCCCTACATGCGGCTTCTTGAGCAGGTCGTGATCGATCTCATCGCCGACCTCGGAGTGGAGGGTGACCGCGACCCGAGCGCGACGGGCGTGTGGGTCGGCTCACGCAAGATCTGTGCGATGGGCGTCCGGGTGAGCCGCTGGGTGACCACGCACGGGCTCGCACTCAATGTCGACCCCGATCTCGCGTCGTTTGAACTGATCGTGCCGTGCGGGCTGCACGGGCGCCCGGTGACAAGCCTTCGGCGCGAAGTCGAAGCGAAGGGCGGCACGCCACCGCCGATGACCGTGGTCAAGAACTCGCTGGTCAATCACCTCGAGCGGCACCTTCAGCAGGCGCGAACGCCCTCCCACTGAAGGGCGCGGCGCGGGGCGCCCGATGATCACGCTCAGCGCGGAGAGAGCGTCGGTCACTCGTCGCGCAAGTTGAGTTGCCTCATCACATCGGAGGTGAGGTCGAGCGTCTCGGGCATCTTCAGGACGGTGCGGCCAAGAAGCTGCGAGATGCCGCCGGTCGGATCTTCAGCCACGAAGGGCTCCGCGGTCGGCACGAAGCGGAGCACGATGTCCACGCCCTTGCGCTCTGCAACGACATCGATGGCCGAGAGGATCTCCTTCCACGACACATCGATCTGCTCCTTCAGGAGGCGCTCGTTGTCCTTGCTCATCTCCTGCTGCCACTGATCGAGCGATTCGCGCAGCACGCGCCACGCTTCGCTGGCCCGCTCGAAGTCGGGGTGGTCGGGATTCACCCGCCCGTACTGGCGGATGAACTCATCGCGCTTCGCCTGGAATTCCTCCATCTTCGAGCGCTCGCGATCTTCGAGTGCCTTCCGCTCGTCACTGAGGCGCGGGGCATCCATCAGCAGGGTCATGATGCGGTCGACATGCACGAAGGCGATGCTCGTCACCCGATCGGTGGGGCGATCGCCCCAGGCGAGGCGCCCCTCGGCGTCGCGCACTCTCAGGTCGCCCTTGGTGCCTCGGAGGATCAGGCCGTCGGTGGGACCGAGGTCATCGCGCTGGTTCGCCTCGGCATCGGCGCGCGAGCCGGGGCGATCCTGCGAGAGGACCGCCACGCCGAGAAGGACGACAAGAACGAGAAGACCATGATTGACGAAGCGCACGCGGTGACTCATGAGGGAAGCGTAGTCGCCCGCGGGCCGATCGCGAGGCGAGGAAACCGGCAGGTCGGGATCGGCGTCATCGCGTCGAAGGGTCGACGCCGGTTCCCCAAATGTGGCATTGCAGTGGGGGGGCGCCGACGGTTCCCAAGAGGTCGCATCACGATGCAGGGTGACCGACGCTTCCCAAGGTGTGCCATCACGATGCAGGGTCGACGAGGGTTTCCAAGAGGTGGCATCACCATGCAGGAACGCAGTCGAATCCAAAGACGAGGCATGACGATGCGGGGTGGGCGAGGTGGGCGCGGAGGGCAGAGCGGGCAGAGCGGGCGGTGCGGGCGACGGCTCGCCGTGCGCTTCCACGAGTTGGGAGCCCGACCAGTCACTTCGCGCGACACCCCGGGGGGAGCATCAGATTGCGGTCGGCAAGCGTCACTCGCCTTGGTCAAGGATGGCCATGAACGCCTCCTGCGGGATCGACACGGAGCCGATCTGCTTCATGCGCTTCTTGCCTTCCTTCTGCTTCTCAAGGAGCTTCCTCTTTCGCGTGATGTCGCCGCCGTAGCATTTCGCGGTGACATTCTTGCGGACGGCCTTGATCGTCTCGCGGGCGATGATCTTGCCGCCGATTGCCGCTTGAAGCGGGATCTCGAACTGGTGACGGTCGATCTGCCCCTTCAGCTTCTGGAGGATCACTCGGCTGCGCTGCTCGGCGTTGTCGCGGTGGCAGATGAGCGAGAGCGCCTCGACCGGCTCGCCATTGACGAGGATGGAGACCTTGGCCAGCCGGTCCTCTCGGAAGCCGATCAGCTCGTAGTCCATGGTGCCGTAGCCGCGCGTCACCGACTTCAGCTTGTCGTAGAAGTCGTAGATGATCTCCGCGAGCGGCATCTCGTAGTCGAGGATCTGGCGACCGTCGCTGACGAACTTCTGGGTCTTGAAGATGCCGCGGCGGGCGTCGCAGAGCTTCATCAGATCGCCGATGTTCTCCGTGGGGCAGATGATCTCCAACTTCACGATCGGCTCGCGGATGGCATGAATGACGCTGCCGTCGGGGAGATCGGCGGGATTGTGAATCTCAATCTCCGTCCCGTCGGTCTTGACCACCTGATAGCTCACGGTCGGTGCGGTCTGCACGACATCGACTCCACCTTCGCGCTCGAGGCGCTCCTGGATGATGTCCATGTGCAGCAGCCCGAGGAATCCGCAGCGGAAGCCGAAGCCGAGCGCCTCGGAGTGCTGCACCTCGTAGGTGAAGCTGGCATCGTTCAGGTGCAGCTTCTCGATTGCCTCGCGCAGCGCTTCGAAGTCGCCCTTCTTGCCACCCTCGGCGCCACTCGAGCTCGGGTAGAAGTCGCAGAAGACCATCTGCTTCGGCTCTTCGTAGCCGGGAAGCGCCGTCTCGGCGGGCTGCGCTTCAAGGGTGACCGTGTCGCCCACGCGCACATCGCCAAGGCTCTTGATGCTCGCCGAGAGGTAACCCACCTCCGCCCAGCCCAACTCCTTGACCTTCTGCGGAAAGGGCGTGTTGCGCCCAAGCTCCGAGACCGTGAAGGTCCGGCCGGTGCCCATCATTCGGATCTTGTCACCCACGCGCAGCTTGCCGTCGAAGACGCGCACATAGATCACCACGCCGCGGTAGTCGTCATAGACCGAGTCAAAGATGAGCGCCCTCAGCTTGTCGGTCTGTGCCGGTCGGGGCGGTGGCAATCGATGGCAGATGCGGTCGAGCAACTCCTGAATGCCCTGGCCGGTCTTTGCCGAGACGAGCAGGCAATCTTCCGCCTTCAAACCGAGGACCTGCTCCACCTCCATGGCCACCGTGTCAGGGTCGGCGGCGGGCAGATCGATCTTGTTGATGACGGGAATCAGCTCGAGGTCATGTGCGACGGCGAGATAGGCGTTGGCCACGGTCTGGGCCTGCACGCCCTGCGTCGAATCGACGACCAGCACCGCACCTTCGCAGGCGGTGAGCGCTCGGCTCACCTCGTAGGCGAAGTCGACATGCCCCGGCGTGTCGATGAAGTTGAGCTGGAAATCTTCACCGTTGTAAGTGTGGTGGACAGTGACCGCGCTCGCCTTGATCGTGATGCCACGCTCCCGCTCAAGGTCCATCGAGTCAAGAAGCTGATCGCGAGCCTCGCGGGCGGAGACGGCCTTCGTCGCCTGGAGCAGGCGATCGGCGAGCGTGCTCTTCCCGTGGTCGATGTGGGCGATGATGGAGAAGTTGCGGACCTGCACGGCGTGAGACCCGCGACGGCGGGGGTGAGCATGATAGGGGGAGCGGCGAGGGAGACGAGCGAGTGGAGTCGCCTCACTCGCGGGAACTCGGCTCGGGAGCAGTCGGCTCCTCCGGAGCAGCGACTTCGAATCGAGGCCAAGATGCTTCCCCCTTTCGCTCGCCCAACGGCAGTGGTTGCTCCGCGTCGAGTGTCCCACACTCGGGGCAGCGGTCCGATCCCGGCTTTCGACCTTCGAGCAGATAGCCGCAGATCACGCAGACATCGTGGCCGCACTTGCGCATCGCCGCCCACCAGAGCCGTCGGCGCGGACCAACCAACCCCGTCGAGAGGAGGATGGTGACCACCAGGAGTCCCACGACCCCAATCGCCATGGCTGAGAATTGCACCGCGTGCCCAAGGCCGAACCAATTCGCCGCACCAATGATGAGAAGCGGCACGGCCGACAGCGACACGAGGACGATCGAGATCGAGGCCGCCCCGGGGAGTTTCGCCGCCGTTGGGTGATGCGATGGCAGCAGTTCCATGTACTCCGAGAGCACCCGGTCTTTCTCACGCCCCTTGAGTTTGATCCCTGGGCCTCGCGCCATCAGGGTGAAGTGATGCGGGTGTACCGGCCATCGCCCGCGCGGAGACGAAGGTCTTCCAGTCCCACCGGCTCAATGGCGAGGATCACCATGGAGACGCTCGGCGAATCGGGGACGAGCATGAGATTGCCGCTGTCGACGAGCCAGCGCCCGCCATGACCCGCAAGAGCCACGGGGCGCCCGCTGCTCTCTGATGCCGGCGCGGTGGCGCGATAGCGGCCATCGGGCCCGAGATCGAGCGTGCCACCCGCGCCGCGCCAGGTCCCGACGAGGCGATCCTCCATCGCCGGTGGAGGCTGCTCGAATCGAACCATCGGATTGAGGTCGGGAACCAACAACCTGATCTCGCTTCCCGCCGGTTCAAGATCACAGCGAGTCCGCTCCGGTGTTCGCGTGCCGTAAGGAATGAGTTCGACCGCTGCGTAGTGCAGCCTCGACCAGCGACCGGTCTGCAGGGGAGCATCGAAGCGATTCGTTCCGGCCCAGAGGCGATAGGCGCCGTCATCGGAGAGTTGCAGTAGCTGACGGCCGTTGGACCACCAGCCCAGCACTTCGACGGGCTTGGTCGGGTCGATGGTGAGTGGTGCCGAGTCATAGCGAGCCGCAAGCGTCGGATTGCTCGTGGTTTTCTCAAGCTCGCTGGCGCAGGCCGCGAGGGCGAGGCAGAGGCCTCCGGCGAAGAGCGACGCCGCGAGGTGCCGAGGCGAAGGTGATGATCGAAGGGGTCGGTTCACGCGGGACATGTCATTCATCCTCAGACTTCTTGCGCCCTCCCCCGGATCGCCCCCTCGACTTCCCTCCGGCGCGGTTGCCGAGAAGGGGCAGCGACACGCTGCGGTCGAGATCCTCACTTGGTTGGGCCACGAGGTCATACCCGTCGGCGTCGACGATGGTGCACCGGACAATCTCTCCGGGTGAGCGCGGCTCCGCGCTCATGACCCAGGTCACCGAGTCGATCGTGGGGGCCTGGAAGGCCGTTCGCCCCTGGTAGAGCTCGCCGCCTCGACTGACGCCGCTGGTGCGCCGCGCCCTGCTGCGGCCCGGCGCGGCGGCATCGATGAGAACCTCCACCTGGTGGCGTGACTCCGCCTGGGTGCGCGCACGGTCGAAGGCGATCTCCTGCTGCGCGAGCATGAGCTCCTCCTCGCGCTGCGCCTTGATCTCATCGGGCACATGCAGGCCGGGGTCTTCGTCCATCGTGCCCGCAGGGGTGTGATCCTCGCGTGAGTAGCGGAAGACGCCCATCATTTCGAAGCGCATCTCGCGCACGAAGTCGAGGAGTTCCCGGTGATCCTCTTCACGCTCGCCGGGGAAGCCCGTGATGAAGGTCGTCCGAACGGCCATGCCCGGGACGCGAGCTCGAAGCTTCTCGAGCAGGGCGCGCTGGGCCCGCGCGGTGGTCTGCCGCCGCATCGCCGTGAGCATGCGATCGCTCGCGTGCTGGAGCGGCATATCGATGTAGGGAAGCAAGTTCGGCAGCCGCGCGAATGCGTCAATCATCTCGTCGGTGAACTTGCTCGGATAGGCGTACATCAGGCGGATCCAGGCGCCGCCGTGTGAAGCCGCCTCGCGGTCGAGCGCTTCAAGCAAGCCGACCAGACCCCCGCGATCGCCGATGTCATGCCCGTAGCTGGTCGTGTCCTGCCCGATGAGGTTGAGTTCAACGCACCCCTGGGAAAAGAGCTCGCGCGCTTCCCGCAGGATGGCGTCCACTGGCTTCGAGCGCATCTTCCCGCGAATCGAGGGAATGGTGCAGAACGCGCAGCGCTGATTGCACCCTTCGCTCACGCGCAGATAGGCCCAGTGGCGCGGCGTGAGGCGGAAGCGATTGGAGTCATCCTCGAAGTAGCCGATGCCGTTGCCGTCGGCGCCGTTCACCGTGAGCCCGACGACTGATCGGCCGCGCTCCGCCGCCGCCTGAAGCGCATTCGCCGCAATCCAGAAGCGGGGGAGGGGAGTGTCTCCCGGGTGTGTGCGCTCCGGTGCCTCACCGAGCACGGCCTCGACCACGCGGTCGCGGTCGAAGACGCCGATCATCGCATCGATGCCGGGGGCCCACTCGAGCATCTTCACGCGGTGACGCTGCACCAGGCAGCCCGCCACCACCACGCGCCCGACGCGCCCCTTCGTCTTGCGCTCGATCGCTTCGTGAATGACCTCGAGCGACTCCTCCCGGCTCGCGTCGAGAAAGCCGCAGGTATTGATGACGATGGCGCCGGCGCCATCGTGCTCGCTGACGAGGCGCAGCCCAGAGTCGCGCAGCGTGGCGAGCATCTTCTCGCTGTCAACCAGGTTCTTCGGGCATCCCAGGCTGACGAACGCAACGGTGCCTGGGGTGAAGCCCTCGGCATGCTTGGAGGCTTTGGCGCGCGGCATGGGAATGGGGGCCGGTCAGAGGATAGCGCCAAGGAAGAAGCAGGCCCCACCGAGCA
Organism: Phycisphaeraceae bacterium; assembly: GCA_019636735.1. Lineage (NCBI taxonomy): Bacteria > Pseudomonadati > Planctomycetota > Phycisphaerae > Phycisphaerales > Phycisphaeraceae > Phycisphaeraceae bacterium. The sequence goes on along the minus strand of JAHBWY010000006.1, from coordinate 212,700 downwards.
CGGAGAGGGCGGTCCCAGCGATCCCGAGCACCATACCGACTTTGGCGAGCGTGCCCTGTTTGACGTCGTCGCGAGCGCCGTATCCAAGGATGATGGCAATCACCCCTGTCACCAGACCGCAACCGGTCACCGAGAGGATGCCCAGCACGAAGGCGGCGATCGCCTGGCCTGATCGGTCGGGAGCGCCCAAAGCCGAGGGGGGACCGCGGTGGAGCGGGGGCGCCCCGCTCGAAGGAGCACCTTGGGCGGCGATGGTCACCGCCGGTGGCGACCACGCCGCGTCAGACGCCGAGGAAGCGCCGCCTCCCGACCCGGGCGAGGCGCCTTCATGTGGAATCGTGTTGCCCTTGAAACGGGCGACGAGCGCGCCGGCCGTGATCCACGCCTGCGTCTCGTGATCAAAGAGCGTGTCCGCCGCGACGATGTTGCCCGACGAGAGATAGGCCGCGACTTCAGAGGCCGTGTAGGGTCCGAAGGAGTCGTTGCCTCGCTTCAGCGTGTAGGTGCCAGAGTCCGGTGTCATCGTCAGCGGGTTCTTAGGTATTCGGACGGAACGCATTCAGCATACGGATCCACTCGCCATATCGATATGGAACGCCCACGCGGTCGTGGAGGTCCCGAAAGCGTGCGTGGAGGCGCTCATGGAGGGGATTGGACCATGCCTCGGCGCGGTGATCGCAGAAGAAGGTCCGGCAGCCGAGGGGCCGCGCATGCCTGGCTCCGCAAAGGCGACCAACGAGCCATGGGCACCGCCTGCCCGTCTCCTCTTCAAGGAGCGGAAGATTGACCTCAACCCGCGTCGCCATCGCGCCACTTCCGGCGCTGGAGCGCGGATCTTCGCGCTCGGTCGCTGCAACGCGCATCGCCGGGTGTGAGCCGCCCGTGTACCGCATGAACCACGCCACTTCGAGGGCGGTCACGAAGAGATCATGGCCGTAGCGATCAAAGTGGCAGCAGTGACCGCTCGCGAGGCAGATGGGACGCCGCTCCTCGATCTCGCGCTCCGCTTCGGCGTAGATCGCCACGATCTCCGCGTCCACATCGGGGTCGGCGGCGGCACGCTGCCATCGCTCTCGAAGCTCCGCGAAGGTGGCCTCGGCATCGTGCGCTGCGCCGCCGGGCGAAGGCGCCGCTGAATCGCTCACCACGGGGTCTCCTGCGAGCGCTCGACATCGCGCTCGCGCAGGACGCGAATCTCAACCAGCGGGTGAAGTCGACCTTCGGGCGCGTCCATGCCCGGGCAGGGCACGCGTCGCTTGGCATCTTCCCAGTGCCGGCGTGTCTTCAAGTTCTGCTCCCAGAAGGGCCATGTGCGGCACTGGGACGGGCGCGCCCTGTACACACGGCATAGCGCTCGACCGGGGGAGGAGTCGCGATCGAGCAGAATGCAGTCGAAGCCATGCTCCGTCTCGCGCTCTCCAAGGGAGCGACGCGAACCGACTTGGCGCGCGTATCGCTCGAGGAAGGTCGTCAGATCGAGACCGAGCGCCTCGGCCATCGCGGCGCCCTCGGCGTCGTCGAACCAGACGGCACCCGGAGCGCCGGTGCAGCAATTGCCGCACTGCGTACAGGCGAATCGAAGACCGTCGCGATACCAGGGCTCGCCGCCGCTCACGAGTCGCCGAGGATCATGCGTTCTCCTCGGAGTCGTCCTCTTCGGAGTCGGAGTCACCGATGTCCGCATCGCCCGCATCGTCCGCATCGTCCGCATCGACGAACGATCCTGAACGCTCCTCAGACTCGGAGTCATCACCATCGTCGCCCTCATCGCTGTCATGGGGCAGCGAGAAGTCCTCGCCATCTCCACCGAGCGTTTCCATGGCCACTCCGACTCCACCATCGGAGGAGTGAGAGGCACTGGAGGTCACGCTCTGGGCGGCGACCATGTCGGCGACCGTGGTGCCCATGCCGATGCGCTCGGCACCGAGATTCTCGGCGCGACTCGCGGCGTCGGCTCGCATGGCGGCCTCGGTCGCTTCGTCGAGGGCGGGCAGCTCCACCAGCGGCTTGACCTTGATCTTCGGGTACTGGCCGAAGCCCGTGCCCGCGGGGATCAGGTGGCCGAGAAGCACATTCTCCTTCAGGCCCTGGAGCGTGTCGACGGCGCCCTTGAGTGCCGCCTCGGTGAGGACCTTGGTCGTCTCCTGGAAGCTTGCGCCCGAGAGGAAGCTCTCGGCCTGGAGCGACGCCTTCGTGATGCCGAGGAGAAGCGTGCGGTAGCGAGCCGGCTTCGGCTTGCGCGTCTTGCAGGGCTTCTTGCCGTTGGACTCGGCGACCGCGTTGGCCTCCTTGACCTCGTCGCGCGTGTAGATCCGGCCCTTCTGGAGGGCGGTTTCGCCGCTGTCCTCGACGACCAGTCGATCCTTGAGCTCCTCGTTCTTGCGCACGATCGCGAACTTGTCGGCGACATCGAGCGGCAGCGCATCGGTGTCACCCTGGTCGCTGATGCGCACCTTGCCGAGCATCTGGCGGAGGATCACCTCGATGTGCTTGTCAGAGATCGGCACGCCCTGAGCGCGATAGACATTCTGGATCTCCTCGAGCATGTAGGCGTGGAGCGCCTCTTCGCCCTTGATCTGGAGAATGTCCGCGGGAATCGCCGGACCTTCGCAGAGGGGATCACCCGCCTGCACATGGTCGCCTGTGTGCACGCGGAGGTGCTTGCCCTGCGGGACATGATGCTCCTCGGCGTCGGCGTCACCCGATGGCGGCGTGACGCGAATGGTCATCTTGCCCTTGCGACGCTCAGGCAGCAGTTCGACGCGGCCTGAGATCTTGGCGAGCACGGCGGGGTCGCGCGGCGTGCGGGCCTCGAAGATCTCGGTGACGCGCGGGAGACCACCGACGATGTCGGCGGAGCGCTGCGCTTCCTTCGGCGTGTGGGCGAGCATCTGGCCGGCCCGGACCTGCTGGCCATCCTCCACCTCGAGACGCGCCTTCGCGGGGATGTTGTGGAAGTCGAGGACGACGCCGCTGACGGGATCGACCACCTTGATCTGCGGATGCAGATCGCCGGTGTGCTCGGTCACGATGCGCTCGCGCACGGACCCCTTCGTCTCCACCTTGACGGTCTCACCTTCGTCGAGATCCTTGAACTGCACGATGCCGCTCTTCTCGGCGAGAATCGGCGTGCGGTGCGGATCCCAGCGCATGAGCTGCTGGCCCTTCTTGACCTTGTCGCCGCTGCGCACTTCGAAGATGGCGCCGTAGGGGACCTTGAACTTCTCGACCTCGCGACCCTTGTCGTCGCGCACGGCGATTTCGCCGGTCTTCTTGAGCGCGGTGAGGAGCTTCACGCCGTCGGTCTCGACCTCGACCTCGTTGCAGTCGCGCAGCTCCACCGAGCCGTTGTTCTGCGCCAGGTAGGTCGTGTCGGCCACCGAGCTGAAGGCGATGCCGCCCGTGTGGAAGGTGCGCATCGTGAGCTGCGTGCCGGGCTCGCCGATCGACTGCGCGGCGATGATGCCGACGGCCATGCCTTCCTCGACGAGCTTGCCGGCCGCGAGATCCATGCCGTAGCAGTAGGCGCAGATGCCGCGGGCCGTTTCGCACTTGAGCGGGCTGCGCACCTGCACCGTGTCGATGCCGAGCGCCTCGATCTGCCGCGCCACCGAGTCGTCGATGACCTCGTTCTCCTTGACGATGACGCGATCGGTACGGGGATCGATGATGGCCTGACGCGCGGTGCGCCCGCGGATCACCTCGCGGAGCGGGACATCGATGTCCTCGCCCTTGTAGATGGCGCGCTTGGTGATGCCCTGGCGCGTGCCGCAGTCACGCTCAGTGACAACCACGCTCTGAGCCACATCGCAGAGCTTGCGCGTCAGGTAGCCCGAGTCGGCCGTCTTGAGCGCGGTGTCGGCGAGACCCTTGCGGGTTCCGTGCGTGCTGGTGAAGTACTCAAGCACGCTGAGGCCTTCGCGGAAGTTCGAATTGATCGGCGTTTCGATGATCTCGCCTGACGGCTTCGCCATGAGGCCGCGAAGACCGGCGAGCTGCTGCATCTGGCTCTTGTTGCCTCGAGCGCCCGAGTCGGCGAAGAGATAGACGGGGTTGAGGTAGCGCCGCGCCGAGGCCGGAGCGGTGTCCGGAGTCGGAATGGGCACCTCGCGGCCGGACTTCGCATCGCGCCAGTCGTGCTTCAGCGTCTCCATGAGCCGGTCGGAGATGTCGGCGCGGCACTTCGACCACGCTTCGAGCACCTGGTTGCGCCGCTCGCCATCGGTGATGGCGCCGGTGTCGTAGCTGCGATGCGCCTTCTTGACCTGCTTGCGCGCTGCCTCGATGAGCTTCTCCTTGTCCTCGGGAATGCGGAGGTCGGTGATGCCGAAGGAGAGGCCGCTGATCGTCGAGAAGCGGAAGCCCGTCTCCTTCATCCGATCCAAGAGCTCAATGGTGGCCGCCTTGCCCTTGCGAGCAAAGGTGTCGTCGATGACGCGCGCCGCGCCCTTCTTGCCGAGGGCGCAGTTGTAGAAGGGCATGCCGTCGGGCAGGATCTCGCTGAAGTGGAGGCGGCCGACGGTGGTGACGAGCCGCCGACTCTCAGGCATCGGCTCGGGACGGCCCGTCTGCGAGTTGACGACCTCGGAGAAGCGCTCGGCCCGCACATCGATCCAATCATGGATGCCGACGGTGCCGAGTTCCTGCGCCATGAACGCCTCGTGGACATGGCGGAAGCGGCGGAGCTTGCCGCGCCACTTGGCGTAGCGCTCGGGATCCTTCTTCTCATCGGGAGCGTCATCGGGCCCCACGGTGAGGAAGTAGACGCCCATGACGATGTCCTGCGACGGCGAGACAATCGGATTGCCGTTCGCGGGGGAGAAGATGTTGTGCACGCTCATCATGAGCACATGCGCTTCGGTCTGCGCCTCGACCGAAAGCGGCAGGTGCACGGCCATCTGGTCGCCGTCGAAGTCGGCGTTGTACGCGGTGCAGACGAGCGGATGGATCTTGATGGCGTTGCCTTCGACCAGCACCGGCTCGAACGCCTGGATGCCCATGCGGTGAAGCGTGGGCGCGCGATTCAGGAGCACCGGATGGTTGCGGATGACCTGCTCGAGGATGTCCCACACATGAGGATCGCGCCGCTCGAGCATGCGCTTGGCGGCCTTGATGGTGTCGGCGAGACCATGCTCCTTCAGCTTCTTGATGATGAAGGGCTGGTAGAGCTCAAGCGCGATCTTCTTGGGCAGACCGCACTGGTGGAGCTTCAGTTCGGGACCGACGACGATGACGGAGCGGGCCGAGTAGTCGACGCGCTTGCCGAGCAGGTTCTCACGGAAGCGGCCCTGCTTGCCCTTGATCATGTCGGTGATCGACTTGAGCGGGCGGTTGCTCGAGCCGAGCACGGGGCGTCGGCAGCGGCCGTTGTCGAAGAGGGCATCGACCGCCTGCTGGAGCATGCGCTTCTCGTTGCGGATGATGACCTCGGGGGCGTTGAGGTCCATCAGCTTCTTGAGGCGGTTGTTCCGGTTGATGATGCGGCGATAGAGGTCGTTGAGATCACTGGTCGCGAAGTTGCCGCTCTCGAGCAGCACCAGCGGCCGGAGATCGGGCGGAATGACCGGCACGACATCGAGCACCATCCACGCCGGGTTGTTCTCCGAGCCGCGGATCTGGGTGACGATCTTCAGGCGCTTCGCGAGTTCCTTCTGCTTCTGCTTGCTCTTGGTCTCGGAGAGGTCCTGACGGATCTCGATCTCAAGGTCATCGAGGTCGAGGCGATTCAGGAGTTCGCGCACCGCCTCTGCGCCCATCATGGCGGTGAAGGCGTTGCCGTACTTCTCGCGGGCGACCTGGTACTCCGCCTCCTCGAGCACCTCCTGGTACTTGAGGTCGGTGTCGCCCGGATCGGTGACGACATAATCCTGGAAGTAGACGACCTTCTCGAGGTCGCTCGTCTTCATCGCGAGAAGGTTGCCGAGACGGCTCGGCATCGCCTTGAAGAACCAGATGTGCACGACCGGCGCGGCGAGGTTGATGTGGCCCATGCGCTTGCGGCGCACGCGGCTGTGGGTCACCTTCACTCCGCAGCGATCGCAGATGATGCCCTTGTACTTCGTTCCCTTGTACTTGCCGCAGCCGCACTCATAGTCGCGCTCGGGGCCGAAGATGCGTTCGCAGAAGAGACCGTCGCGCTCCGGGCGGTAGGTGCGGTAGTTGATGGTCTCGGGCTTCTTCACCTCACCGAATGACCACGATCGGATGTCATTCGGACTGGCAAGCGTGATCTTGACGCTGCCGTAGTCGTTGACTCGGTCGTACACGCTGTCGGACATCGAATTGGCGTTGCGGTTGTCCAAAGTCATCTCTCGAAAGATCGAAGGCGGGCGGGGCGGGGCGAACGGAGCCGGGACGACGCAGGAGCGTCGCCGCGGCGAGCGGGGTCACTCAGAGCACGGCGACGGAGTCGGTCTGCTCCTTCTCGAGCTGGATGTTCATGGCGAGACCCTTGATCTCATGGCAGAGCACATCGAACACCACGGGCATTCCGGCCTGGAGGGTGTTCTTGCCGCTCACCATGGCGTCGTAGATCTTCGTGCGGCCCTCGACATCGTCGCTCTTGACGGTCAGGAGCTCCTGAAGCACGAAGGCAGCGCCATAGGCCTCGAGCGCCCACACTTCCATCTCGCCGAAGCGCTGACCACCGGTCCGCGCCTTGCCGCCGAGCGGCTGCTGCGTGATGAGGCTGTAGGGGCCCGTGGAACGGGCGTGGATCTTGTCATCCACCAGGTGGTGCAACTTCAGGAGGTACATGTAGCCGACGGTGGTCTTCTGGTTGAAGGCCTCACCGGTGCGGCCGTCATAGAGCTGCACCTTGCCGCCGTAGGGCATCTCGGCGAGAAGCTCACGCGGGTGGCCGGGGTTCTGGCCCGTCGCCTCGAAGTGGCGCACGCGCTCGCGCACATGCTCATTCGCCGCCTCGATGGCGTCCATGATCTCATGCTCGGTGGCGCCGTCGAAGACGGGCGTGACCGCCTGGAAGCCGAGCACCTGCGCGGCCCAGCCGAGGTGAACCTCGAGGATCTGGCCGACATTCATGCGGCTTGGCACGCCGAGCGGATTGAGAAGCACATCGACGGGGGTGCCGTCCTCGAGGAAGGGCATGTCCTCCTCGGGCACGATGCGGGCGATGACACCCTTGTTGCCGTGACGGCCCGCCATCTTGTCGCCGACGGAAAGGCGACGCTTGGTGGCGAGATAGACCTTCACCATCTCGAGCACGCCGGAGGGCAGTTCATCGCCCCGCTTCATGTGACCGCTCTTGCGCTCCTTCTCCTTGCGAACGCCTGGATGCGCGGCCAGAACTGGTTGTAGGCGACTTCGGCCTTCTCGCGCGACTCCGCGGAGCCCTTGATCCACTTGGTGGTGAAGTTCTCGATCTGCTCGAGGATGACCTCGGTGATGTCGCTCGCACCGACCTTCTGTCGCGTGCTGGGATCGACCATCTCCGTGCCCATGAGGGCGTTGATCTGCGCCACCATCTGCTTGAAGAGGACGATCTGCTTCTGGTGCATCTCCTCCTCGTAGACCGCCATTTCCTTCTTCTGCGCCTTCTTCTGCTCGTCGTTGAGGTGCATGCGGCGGCTGAAGCGTCGCGTGGCGATGACGATGCCCTCGGTTCCCGCGGGAACTTCAAGCGAGTCGTTCTTCACATCCTCGCCGGCGCGGCCGAAGATGGCATGAAGAAGCTTCTCTTCGGGGGAGAGCTCGGACTTCGACTTGGGGCTCACCTTGCCGACGAGGATGTCGCCGGGGCCGACGCGGGCACCGACGCGGATGACGCCGTGCTCGTCGAGGTTTCGCAGCAGCTTCTCGCTGACATTGGGAATGTCGCGCGTGAACTCCTCGCGGCCGAGCTTCGTGTCGCGAATCTCCACTTCGAAGCTCTCGATGTGGATGGAGGTGAACACATCGGACTTCACCAGGCGCTCGCTGATGACGATCGCGTCCTCGAAGTTGTAGCCGTCGAAGGTATTGAAGGCGACGAGGGCGTTCTTGCCGATCGAGAGCTCGCCCATGACGGTGCTCGCGCCGTCGGCGAGAATGTCACCGGCCTTGACGCGCTGACCCAGTCGGACGACCGGCCGCTGGTTCTGGCAGGTGCGCTCGTTGAGTCCCACGAACTTCCGCAGCGGATACTCGTCGGCGTTGTCGATGACGATGTGCGAGGCGTCGACTTCCGTGACCACGCCGCCGCGCTCGGCCTTGACGATCATGCCGCTGAACTGGCCGGCGACGCGCTCCATGCCGGTCGCCACGCATGGCGGCTCGGCGCGGATGAGCGGCACCGCCTGGCGCTGCATGTTCGAACCCATGAGCGCTCGGTTGGCGTCGTCATGCTCGAGGAAGGGAATCAGCGATGCCGAGACGCCGATGATCTGCTTCGGCGAGATGTCGGCGAACTCCACTTCGCCGGCGGCCACCTCGGTGAGTTCACCATCGCGGCGGGCGAGCACCATCTCGTTCTTGAGCACGCCCTCGGGGGAGAGGGCGTCGGACGGCGCCAGGATGCGCATGCGCTCTTCATCGGCGCGGAGGCGCTTCACGACGGGCTTGCTGCGGCCGTCAACCTGGACCCGTCCGCCCTTGACCTCCCGATAGGGGGTCAGCAGGAAGCCGTAGTCGTCGATCTCGGAGTAGATGCCGAGGCTCGCGATGAGACCGATGTTCGTGCCTTCCGGCGTCTCGATCGGACAGATGCGGCCGTAGTGGGAGATGTGGACATCGCGCACCTCGAAGCCGGCTCGCTTGCGGTTGAGACCGCCCGGCCCGAGGGCCGAGAGGCGCCGCTCATGCACCAGCATCGAGAGCGGATTCGTCTGGTCAACCACCTGCGAGAGCTCGCTGCGACCGAAGAAGAACTCAATGGCGCTCGAGATGCTCTTGCTGTTGACGAGGTCGGCGATCTTCGCGAGTTCGCTCTGCTCCTTCACGCTCATGCGCTCCTGCACGGTGCGACGGAGCTTGAGGAAGCCCTTGCGCATCTCCTCGACCGCGAGCTCGTCGAGCGTGCGGAGGCGGCGATTGCCGAGGTGATCGATGTCATCCTCGACGGCGGGCGGCCGCTTGCTGCGGAGGTCGAGCATGTACTGCACCACCGCGAGGAAGTCCTCCGCGTAGAGCGACTGCTGCGACTCGGGGCGCACCTTGTAGCACTTGAGGTGCTCGAACTTCCGATTCACGCGGAAGCGACCGACGCGACCGAGGCGATAGCGGTTCTCGTCGAAGAACTTCTCCTTGAAGAGCGCCTTCGCCTTGTCGACCTGCGGCGGATTGCCGGGGCGGAGCTTGGCGTAGATCTTCAGGAGCGCGGCCTCGTGCTCGGTGACCTCGGCAAGGAAGTCGAGCTTCTCCTCGGCGAGCGTGTTGAGGATGAGCGGGTCGCCGGGGTTGACGATCGCCTTGACGCTCTTGAGCGGGCTGTTCTGGATGTCGACGACCTTGTCGCCGAAGGGAGCGCCGACCTTGCAGAGCTCTTCGCCCGTGTCGGAGTCGATGATGAGCTCCGCGGAGTAATGCTCGGGCTTCAGCTTCTCGACCTTGATCTCCTCCACATCGTAGAAGAGTTCGAGCATCGTCTCGGTGCTGCTGTACTTCTCATCGAGCGCTCGGAGGAAGGTGGTGGCGGCGAGCTTGGTCGACTGGTCGATGCGCATCGCCAGCACATCCTTCTTGGTCACCTCCAGCTCGATCCAGCTTCCGCGCTCCGGGATGATGCGGGCGGAGTGAAGCGGACGATCGCCGATCGAGCTCGCCTTGGCGAAGTCGACACCGGGCGAGCGATGAAGCTGGCTCACGATGACGCGCTCGGCGCCGTTCACGATGAACTCGCCGCCGCCCATCATGATGGGGATGTCGCCGAGATAGATCTCATCCTCGGCGATCGACTCGCCGGTGCCCTTGACGAGGCGCACCGCAACCCTGAAGGGCATGCCGTAGGTGAGCCGAAGCTCACGGCACTCATCGGGGGTGTAGCGCGGCTCCTCCAGCGTGTAGCGGAGGTACTCGAGCTTCATCGACTCGTCGTAGCTCTGGATGGGGAACACTTCCCGCAGCAGTGCTTCGAGCCCGAGGATCGGATTCCTCTCGCTCGGATCAACTTGCTGTTGGAGAAAGCGTTCGTACGCGGCGCGCTGCACGCGCACCAGGTCGGGGACTGGAACGGCATCGCCAAGACGGGAGAAGTCGAGTCGGCCGTGTTCGATGCGCTCGCGAATGGTCTTCGTGGCCATGCGTCTTCCGGGAGGGTGAGGATTCGCGCGGGGCGACGACATGACCCGCGTGAGTCCGGGTCATTGATTCACACTGTCTTCGAGATTGGTGGTGCCGCCGCCTGACGCCAAGAGCCCCGCAGTGTAGTCCAATCGCCGATAAGAGCAAGTCACCCGATGGCGGGACTTGATCTGATCTCAAAAATTTCTTGTCGATTCAATTATAGGACTCGGCCGATGGAAGCGAAAGAAAAGACCTCCCGGCAGAACCGGGAGGTCTTGTTGAGGTCGTCCTTCCTCGGCCCGTGACCATGAAAGGTCGGCCGGGCGTTCGGCGGTCGGAGCGGGGGCGACAGGCGCCCCCGAAGGTTCACTTGAGGGTGACCTTGGCGCCCGCCTCCTCGAGGGCCTTCTTGAGCTTGTCGGCATCGTCCTTCGAGATCTTCTCCTTGACGGCCTTGGGGGCGCCGTCGACGAGGCCCTTCGCCTCGGCGAGGCCGAGGCCAGTCGCCTCGCGGACCGCCTTGATGACGGCGATCTTGTTCGCGCCGGCATTCTCGAGGATGACATCGAACTCGGTCTGCGCCTCAACGGCAGCGCCACCGGCGTCGCCGCCACCGGCGGCCATCACGACGGCTCCACCCGCGGCGGGCTCGATGCCGTACTTGTCCTTCATGTAGTCGGCGAGGTCAACGGCCTCCTTCAGGGTGAGGCCGGCGATCTCGTCGCCGAGCTTGGTGATCTTCGCATCAAAGGTCTTCGCTTCTGATTCAGACATGGAACACGCTCCATTGACGCCGTCGAGAGGCGCCGCGACGCGCGGCGTTTAACCCCGGGTGGGGCCAGTCGAATGGCGAGTTGGGACAGGATTGGTGAGTTCGGGGATTCGGAGTGGGGGAAAAGCTCACGCGCGGGCCGAGATGGTCTCGCCCTTCTCCAGACGGCTTTCGATTTCCTTGACGATGCCGAGCACGCGTCGGCCGGGGCCGACTGCGGCGCTGACGAGCTTCCGCGCCGGGCTGAGCACGATGGTGATGACCTGCGCAACTGCCTCTTCGCGAGTGGGCATCTTCGAGAGCTTGTCGACGCCGGCCGGGCCGTCGTAGTACACGCCTTCGAGCACGGCACCCTTGAAGTGGCAGCGCTCCTGCTTCTTGTCGTTCTCCTTCACCCAGGCGACGACTTCGCGGGCCACATCGACGACGCTCGGTCCACGGCCGTAGATGACCGCGGTCGGTCCCTTCAGGCTGGGCGCGAGAGCTTCGAGTGCGCCACCGGCGAAGGCCTTCTTCGCGAGTGCGTTCTTGACGACCGTGACGCGGACCTCCTTCGCTCGAAGGTGGCTGCGCATGCGGTTCGTCGTGATGGCATCGAGACCTCGCAACTCCACCGCCACGGCGCCTTCGACGCCTTCGAAGCGGGCTCGGTAGTCGCGAACGATCATGTCCTTGACGGTCTTGCTCATGGCTCTTGCTCCGTGGCCGGAATGCGATCGCTCAGGCGATCACCTGGATGCCCGGGCTCATCGAAGCGCTGATGACGCACTTCTTGATATAGGTGCCCTTGGCCGAGGCGGGCTTGATCTTGTGAATGATGGTGATGAAGTGATTGAGGTTCTCAGTGAGATCCTCGTCGCTGAAGCTGAGCTTGCCGACCACGCAGGCGACATTGCTGCCGTCGTCGTTGCGGTACTCCTGCTTGCCGGCGGCATACTCGCGCACGGCGGAGACAACATCGGGGGCGACGGTGCCGGCCTTCGGGGAGGGCATGAGTCCCTTCGGACCAAGGACCTTTCCGAGCTTCGACACCACGCGCATCATGTCGGGACTGGCGACGGCGATCTGGAAGTCGAACCAGCCACCTTCGACCTTGGCGACGAGGTCCTCGCCACCGGCCTCGACGGCGCCGGCAGCCTTGGCGGCGGCGACCTTGTCCGGCCCGCAGAAGCAGATGACGCGTGCGCTTCGGCCGATGCCCTTGGGCATGGCGATCGAGCCTCGCAGCGCCTGGTCAGCCTGCTTCGGGTCGATGCCGAGGTTCACGACGACATTCACGGTCTGGTCGAACTTGGGGCTCTTGAACTTCCGCAGCGCCTTGATCGCGTCTGCGGGAGCGAGCGGCGAGGTCGGCTGATGCTCGAGATTGTGCCGATGGCGCTTCCCGCCGGGGAGCCGCGCCTTCTTCCGTGTGGTTGGTGAAGTGCTCATGTTGGTCAGCCCTCCACCGTGACGCCCATCGAGCGGGCGGAACCTTCGATCATGCGCATCGCTGCCTCCACAGAGGTCGTATTGAGGTCGTTGATCTTCTCCTCGGCGATCTTGCGGATCTGAGCCTTGGTGATCTTGCCGACCTTCGCCGTGTTGGGCGTGCCCGAGCCCTTCTCGAGCTTCAGCACATCCTTGATGAGCGCCGAGGCGGGCGAGCTCTTGATCTCAATGTCGAAGGTGCGATCGCCGTAGACCGTGACCACGCAGCCGACCAGGCGTCCGTTGAACTGCTTGGTCCGCTCGTTGAATTGCGTGATGAACTGGCCCGGATTGACGCCGTTGGCGCCGAGCACGGGACCGATGGGCGGCGCGGGCGTCGCCTTCCCTCCCGGCGCCATGAGCTTGAAGACTTTGGTGACTTTCTTGGCCATTGATTTGAACCTCCCGCCGCGTGAGTGGCTCGAACCGGCCTGGTTCGAAGCCGCGCGGCAGTGCGTGCGGTCTGGAATGTCGAGCCGCGAAGAGTAACAGGAGCCGCCGGAGGAGTCCAGCGTCGGGGCGAATCGTTCTCCCGGGGCCGGTCAGCCGGTCCACTCACCGAGAAGCACGGCGACATCAGCCCCATCGACGGTTCCGTTGCCGTCCAGATCGCCGGTCGGGCCTCCGCTTCCCCAGACGCCAAGCAGCATGGCGAGGTCGGCGCCGTCCACACGGCCATCGGCGTTCAGGTCCGACGCCCGCGGCTTGACCCAAATGAACGCCTGCCCAATGGCGGTCTGACCTCCGGATGACCCCGGCGCCACGATCGCGTACGCGAAGCTGTCGAGGCCGATGAAGCCGATCGGCGCTGTGTAGAGGACGGGAGCAAGACCGCCGGGGGCCTTGACCACACCGCCGGCCACAGAGACTGACTCGGCGGAGGTCATCACCACCGGGAGGCAATTGGCCGGAAGATCATTTGCGAGCAGGTCCAATTCGACGGTGGCGCCGTTCACGGTGAAGGCGAAGTCTTCGACGGCGATCGGCGTCGGGTCGTCCGCTGGCGGCAGGCAGGCCACCGCCGCCATGTGCGAATTGATCGAGGCATTGGAGATCGGCGCGAAGAGAAGCTTGATGTTCGCCATGCCACCGGGGCAGATGAAGCAATAGCTGAGGATGGTGCCCTGGGGGCCGACCAGGCACTCGCCGAATCCGCAGAGATCGGGAGATTCCATGCCGTACTCGTGCGTGTGCTTGCCACCCAGATTGTGCCCGAGCTCGTGCGCGACCACGATGACATCCCAGTTCTGCGGATGATTGTCGAGCAACGGGTAGGGGAAGAAGCCGTTCATGTTCGAGCTGAGGCTGTACGCCTTGTTCGAGCAGAGCGACTTCGTCCACGCTGCGCCGCCGCCGAGCACGCGACCGGAAAGGAAGTGCGCGATCTCGCGCGGGATGCCGTCCATCGTCGCGTTCCACACGCTGCGGAGTTGATCAAGTTGCGTTGGGGCGGAGGGCTTGTTCCAAGGCTCCTCGGCCGTGGCCCACAGTCGCAGATACACCAATCCGATTCGGACATGCGGTCCGCCGGCGGCGATCTCGCCGGCGGCTGCCGAAAGCAAGAGGGCGTAGTTGGCAGCGGCGATCGGATCGCCATTCATCAGGTTGAAGTAGGCGTGATCGCTTTCAAAAGCCACGCGAACCTGCGTGCAGGGCGCGCCGGAGGCGACGCCGCCCTCCTCGCGCTCCTTCTGTGTTTCGCTGGGGGGACTTGACGCATCCGGCCGTTCAAGAATGTCCTCCCCTGAGGCGCAACTCCACGGCACGACATCGATCAACGACGGCGTCGCCACAATGTCGAAGGCCAGTGGCGTGCGATCAAGCCCCGCTGGTCCCGACGAGACCACGAATCGATGGCCCTCCTCATCGATCATCGCGAAGACACCCGCCGGGCCGATCGAGACCACTGCGCGCGACGCGGGTACGCCGGCCACAGCGCCGACGAGGATTAACCCTTCCGCTTGGGCGAGTTCATCGGCGGCGAGCTTCGCGACGGTGAATCCCAGTGTGCTGCTGCCATGCACCACCTCAACGGCGAGCTCCGGCATTCGCACGGCGCGTCGCAGATGAAGACGCCGCTGCGTGTCGGGGGCAACCGGGAAGTCTTCAATGGTGATGGCACCAGGACCCAGTGAACGCTCGATGGCGGCGACTCGTTCCGGGTCAAGCGCGAGCGCCACCGTGCCCGGCGGAGCGGGAAGCTGTGGGTGAACGACGAGTGGTGAAGGAAGAACGGGCGGCATCTGATCGGCCGCCGCCGACCACGCTGTCGAAGTGAGCAGCAGTCCGGCGCTGATCCCATGCGCCAACAGCCCGACGCGCGAACGCGTCACTCTGCAGCCGCAGCCACCTGGTGCGATGCGTTGATGCTCATCGGTCATGGTCAGTTCGACCACGACCCGAGCAGAATCGCAAGGTCGGCACCGTCGACATTGCCGTCACCATTGAGGTCCGCGAGCGGCGAAGGCGTGTTCCAGAGGCCGAGCATCACCGCGAGGTCGGCGCCGTTGACGACGCCGTCGTAGTTGAGATCGGCCGCGAGAATCGAGCCGCCCCTTGAGAAGCGGGCCGGCGGGACTGGTGCCTTCGGGACTCCGGGGCCCGACATCGAAAGGATGCAGCCAGCGCCGCCACCTGCTTCGAAGAACTCCACTCGCAGCTTGTGATGGCCCTTACCCAGCGCCACCGTTGCGCTCTTCTCAAGCATGCCGTGCAGGCCGTCGTTGTTGATGACGAGCTGATCGTTCAGCAGAAGACGCGATCCATCGTCGGACTCGAGGAAGAAGGTCCAAAGCCCGGGCTCGGGAATCTGGATCCAGCCGGTCCACAGTGCTCCGACATTGTCCGCTCGATTGCTGTTGGCGAAGTTGCCGTTGGTCGAGGGATAGTTGATGTGTGGCGTCGTGGTCTGGAGGTAGGGGTTCAAGAGATCGAAGATCGGGAGCTGCGTGGGGTTGACGAGGTCGAAGTAGAGCACGCTCAGGTTCGGAAGGGCGTTCACCACGCTCTTGCCCAGCGTGAGCGTGGGAATCGTCACCGTGACCGGGCTTGCGGCGCTCACCAAGTTGCTCGTGTTCCGAATGGTGTAGCTGAAGGTCGAGACGCCGTTGAACCAGGTGGGCGCTGAGAACTGGAGCACATCGCGGCCATTCGGGCCTGCTCCCGAGAGGAGCGTGACCACGCCGGGACCGCTGGTCGGCTGAGTGAACGAGTGAATCACGACATCCTGGCAGTTCACGGGGAGATCGTTGGCCAGCACATCGATGACGAAGGTCGACTGAAAACCCGCGACGAAGTCCGGCACCGCCCACGGCGCCAGTGTGGCGCCGGAGTAGTTGCACGGCAGACTGTTGAGGTGCGCATCCATGCTCTGGATCGATGCGTCGGCGAAGGTGAGCTTCACATTGGAGAGCCCGCCGCTGCAGAGGTGGCAGTAGCTCATGATGGTGCCCTGGTTCGTGCAGACCTGTTGCGACTGGCACTGGCCGTACCAGCCCGCTGGCGCACATTCATCAACCGGTGGGCAGTAGTTGTGCGTGTGGGGTGTGCCGAGATTGTGACCCAGCTCATGGGAAGTCACCATGATGTCCCAGTTCTGGCCGGCGTTGTCGAGCAGCGGATAGGGGAAGAACCCGCTCAGATTGCCCGAGACCGAGTAGGCCCACGGCCCGCACATCGCTGAAAGCCATGCGACACCTCCACCGAGCGATCGGGCTGAGAGAAGCATGGCCGCGTCACGGGTCACGGAGCCCATGTTCGCCTCCCAGAAGTCGCGGAACTGTCCGAGCTGCGCGCCGGCCGAGCCCTGGGTCCAAGGGTCAGGCGTCGTCCAGACCCGGACGAATGACGCCTGGATCCGAAGGTTCATCTGGCTCGTGTAGATCTCGCTCATGGCCGCCGCCTGAAGCAGGATGTAGCTGGCGGTGGCGGTGACATTGTTCCCGAAGACCTCGGCAAGCTCGTTGTCCGAGTCGATCGCGATCTTCACATGGCGGCAGGGGAGTGGGCCCGAGGCGACTCCACCCTCGTTCGCTTCCGCGCGGGGGAAGTGGCCTTCAATCGCCGTCGTGCACTCGAATGGGCTCCAGACGATCGCATCGGCTGGGAGCAATCCGAGTTCATAGGCGATGAGGGGGCGCACACCGCCGGGTGGACCGCTGGTGATGATGAAGGTGCGATCATCGACGAAGGCGTAGCCATGGGTGAACGAGTCACTGCGAGCCAGGAAGAGACGCCCGCCGTCATGGCCGAGGATCGGGCCGGCCCAGCACTCAAGAGCCGGAGCCGGGATGGTCTGCATCAGTGTGCCGCCCCGACCATCGGAGATCGCGGCGACTACTACGCCATCCTCGGCAAGAGGTTGAAGTCGTCGAAGAGCCGCATCGACCTCGATGCCCGGCGCGAGCGGAACGCCCGCGAGCACCACCGTCTCCAAGCCATCAAGCGCAAACCACGCCGAGTCGATCGACTCGAGGCGTGACACCGCGAGGTTCACATCGGCGCGATCGGAGAACGCAGCCGCCGATCGAACGAGGGGCGATGGCAGGATGCCGACCTGAGGAATCGTGGGCTCGGCGCTTCCGACGAGCGCCATGGCGATGAGAGGAGCGATGAGCATGACGAAGAGACTAGCCGCGCAATCGGGCCCGCGGAAGTCGGGGAGGCGTCAAATCACGGAGTTCATGTGGACGCTGGCCGCGATGCAAGCACCGTAGGTTTTCGGCCCTTCCGGTTCGCTTCACGAAGCGCGCAGCGCGAGCGATGCAAAGAGCTCCATGCCGAGGGCCATCGCGTCATCGGTGAAGTCGAAGTCGGGCTGATGCAGGTCAGGCATCGAGTTCCACTCAGGCCGGCGCAATCCCAATGCGAAGAAGCAGCTCGGAACCTCCTGTCCGTAGAACGCGAAGTCTTCACCGACCATGACCGGGTGAGGCACCGTGCGCACGCGGTCGGCGCCGATGATGCGCCTCGCTTCGTGTTCGAAGCGATCGACCGCCGTTGGATGGTTGGAGGTGATCGGATAGCCGTGGCGGTAGGTGGATTCTGTGCTGCACCCGTGCGCGAGCGCGATGGCCGAGGCGATCTCGGCGATTCGGCGCTCGTAGAGCTGTCGGGATTCCGCGCTCAGTGTTCGCACCGTGCCCTGGATGGTCGCGTGGGAGGGAATCACATTGAACGCCGTCCCAGCCTGCACCGTGGTGACGCTCAGGACCGACGGATCGAGCGCATGCGCGTTGCGGCTCACGATCGTCTGGAGCGCCGCGACGATGGCGCAGGCCGCGGGAATCGGGTCGCGCGTCGCGTGGGGCCACGCGGCATGGCCGCCTTCACCTTCGACGCGGATCTCGAAGCGATCGCTGGCGGCGAGCATGGGACCGATGCGCGTGCCCGCCGTGCCCAGTTCAAAGTGCGGCCAGCCGTGCAGGGCGTAGGCCTCGTCCACCGGCGCGCCAAGACGGCTGCCGTCGAGGGCGCCCTCTTCAACCATGCGTCGACCGCCAGCGCCGCCCTCCTCGGCCGGTTGGAAGATGAAGGTCACCGGTCGGGGCAGTGGAGCCTCGCGGGAGAGGCGAGCGAGCACGCGCACGGTGCCGATGAGGGTGGCCGTGTGGCCATCGTGACCGCAGGCGTGCATCTTCCCATCGATGCGACTGCGCCATGGGCACTCAGACTCCTCGTGAATGGGTAGCGCGTCCATGTCGGCTCGCAGCGCAATCGCGCGAGCGGAATTGCCGGGAATGGCCGCGAGTGTGCCGGTGCCTCCAGCCAATCCGGGCACGAATTCGACTCCGGCACGGGCGAGTTCGCGCCGCACGAGATCTGCGGTCCTGAACTCCTCGTACATGAGTTCAGGATGCATGTGCAGATCACGGCGCAGCTCGATCACCCCGGGAAGTTCCTCGGCAATCAAGGCACGGACTCGCTCGTGCATGTCCGCAGCGTAGCAGTGAGGTGTCACTCAAGGCGCACCACACGGGTGTGTGACGCGAAGCCTCAGCTTCGCAGTGGCGGCAGCCCAACCGACTGGCGACCGGAGTTCAGCATGGCGAAGGCATGCTTTTCATGGCGGATGAGGCGAGTGAGCTGACTCATCGTGATGCCGAGGACGCCCGCAGCGCCCGCGACATCGAAGCGGCGAGCCACCACGACATCGAGGGCTTCGGCCAGAAGTGCCGGATAGTCCGAGTGGTCGGGATTGACACTCATCTTCTCGCCCTGGCGCCGACGGCTCCAGAGTTCGCTGACCTGATGGTGATCGCGGCTCGTCACCGTCCGCGCTCGCACCGCCAGCTTTCGGCGAAGGCGCTTGATGGCCTCATGTCGATTCTGCGCCTGGCTCCGTCGCTCGGTCGCCTGCGCCTCGATGTGGCTCGGCAAGTGCACGATCCATGTGGCCGTGTCGTTGCGATTGCGATGCTGTCCGCCCGGGCCGCCGACGCGTCCATACTCGATCTTGCACTGGCGGAGCAGATCAGCTTCCTCGAGGGTCGCCGGATGGGGCGGTTCGAGCAGGACAAAGGCGTCGGAGACGAAGGGCGGACGATAGGTCATGGCGTCTCCGCTCCCGCATCCGAGCCATCGTCGGAAGGAGCCGGCTCGATCGTCGGTTCATGTGCAGTGAGTGGGATCACGAGGCGCCGTGATTGCGTCGCCATGGGTGATGGCCACGATTCGCGAGGCAATTCTGCGTCGATTGCGGCAGCCATCCGCTCGGCGTCGAAAGTGTCAAAGAGCATCGCCTCAATCTCGAGCACGATCTCCGTGGCGCGGTCGAGTGCGTCGTGAGAGACCGTGAGTCGATGAGGTCTGTGGAGGATGAGCATGGGCTCGGTGGCGTCGCCACCCTGACGAGCTCGGAACAGTGTCCTCACAGAGGCGGGCTCGCCGTTCACCGTGATCCGACGCAGCAGCACGATCGGCTGAAGCGCTCGGTCCGGCAACGACATGCGCGTTCTCAGGGGCTGGATCTCAAGCGTGATCGTGCCATTCGCTCTGGTGACCGTGCTCTGTGGAGCGGGAACCGTCGCATTGATCAGGGCGTCGAGGAGTTCGGGGTCGTTCGGGTTGGCTTCGAGGATCGGAACAGCGACAAGCAGGGCGTTCGTCCCCGGGAAGGTCTGGCCTGCCGTTGCGAGTGTGGCAAGTTCCTTCAGGAGCGCCGTTCGCGCGACCTTGACATCCAAGGTGCCCTCCGCAGCGCGGCGAAGCACTTCGGCGGCGTATCCACCCATGCCCGCCCGTTCGACGGCGGCAGCGGCCACGAGCTGATCGGTCGGAGTGGTCGCCGTTGGGTTGGTCTGGACCAGCGCGCCGACAGCTCCGCCCGCGGCGCGCCTGGAAATCCATCGCGGCACCGTGAAGAGGGCCACCCAGAGGAGCGCCACGATGGCCACGCCGATCCACACGGGTGCGCCGGCCACGCGTCGCTTCAACTTCACGGCGCGCTCATGGGCAAGAGATGCTCCGCATGCAGGGCAGCACTGCTCTGAGACCAGAACGGTCGCTGGCACCGGTGCTCGACACGCGGTGCAGAGCGGGCGCGTCGGGTCGAATCGGCCGACGATGGCGAGCGTGATGATCGCAATCGTGCCGGCGCCCAGCAGCAGAAGGAAGCACTGCACGAAGGCGCCGAACACGATCATGGCCGTGCGCTCCCGTCACGCACATTGCTTCGCACTGGAACATCGGCGATCTCGATCTCCAAGCCCCATGCGGGCAGGCGGCTGTTGGAATTCTCAGCGTGCTTCGGCTGCGGCCTGAGGAGAATGGTGACTCGCTCGGGGATCGGATCAGGACAGGGAGATATCGACGCACTGCTGAGCGAGCGAGTCGAACCGACCGCGGAGCCTTGGCGCTCCACGGTGAACCAACCCAGATTCACTTCGCGATCGTCGACGAGGACGATGACATCGAAGGAGAGGAGGAGGCGATCAACCCCGGTGGGGACGAGGTCGATCGAGATCACGCAAGTGTCGCTGGTCGGGTTGCGGTCAATGGCGGCGGCGCGCACGGTGTGCGCGGCGCGCACCTCGGCCGCACGAGCAGGATCGGTGACGACCTCGAGGAAGGTCGGATCGTCGCGGCCGATCACCCGAAGCGGAAGCGAGACGGTGCGTTCGTCGGTGAAGTCGAGTCGTCGCGGTGTGTCGGGATCGGAGTCTTCACCGATTGCGGCGCCGAAGCGAAGCCTGCGAATGACCCGCGCCGTGAAGCGGTACTCACCGGGCTCTTCGGAGAAGGTGACGATCGCCCCGAGGTCGAGATTCCTTTCCCCTCCGGGGACTTGAGAGGCCATGTCTCTGGGTTTCACCTTTTGCTCGCCAATCGCGAAGTCATCCGCGACGAGCGATACGGTCAGCGGGGGCATGCGATCCCAGTTGGCGGCACGAATCACCACCGTGGATCCCTGGCGCACGACAGGTGGAGGTGCTACGAGCGCCTCGGCGGGATACCAGGAGTCAAGCAACTCAAGCGCCAGCTCATCGGTGAGCACACCTTGTCCGCGCGCGATGACCAGCAGGCGCTTCGAGGTTTGATTGAGTCGCCGCTGATCCTGCGGTTCGCGGATCTGGATGAGCGCCCGGACCACGGCCTCGAGTTCTTCGTCGGTCAGCGCGCCGGCGAGCGCTCGCGACTCAAGCTCCTGAAGCTCCATGAAAGCGACCATTCCGGAGAGCGCGCTGATGAGTTCGGCCGTCGTGCGGGTCTGCGGCGGAACGATCCTCCGCATGTTCGCCTCCGCGAGAGCGCCGGCCATGGCAGCGCCCAGGCCGAGAACGAGTGTGCACGGACCGAGGACCATCCAGCCGATTCGACGACGACGGGCGAAGAAACGCACCGCTCCGGAGGTCGTGAACACGAGTCCGCACTCAGGGCAGCGAGCGCTCGCAACGATTTCATGGGAGCCCACGCGATGCCGACACTTGGCGCAGGAGGGTTCGCAGCGAGTCCATCGACCCCGTGTCCCCATGGTGAAGAGGACCACCCCCGACACCATCAGGAGAAGCGACGCCACCACGATGGCAATCGTGACCGTTGCCGGCATGTGGTTGAGTGTAAGGGAGCGACACAGAACACCCGAGTCGCTGAGACCGAGCGAGAGTGATCCAAATCAGGATGGGCGGCCCACGGAGAGCGTGCGCGTCGGGCGAAGCAGGGAGATCGGCTGTGGCGCGAAATCGAGCGGATCGCGCTCTCCGCGTGCGGCGCGAAGTGCACCGACGCCGGCGATCATCGCGGCATTGTCGAGGCAGTAGTGCAGCGGAGCGATTTGGAGGGCGATCGATTGTGCATTGGCGAACGCGGCGAGCTCCGATCTCAGCAGCCCGTTGGCCGCCACGCCGCCGCCGACCAGCAGCGTCTTCGGGCGCTCCGGAGCGCTGGCGTCGGACCAGCGCTCGGACCAGAGGTGCTCCATGCCGTGGATCACGGCGCGAACGAGGGCTCGCTGGTAACTCGCGGCCAGATCCGCGCGACGGTCGTCTGTGAGTGGTGCGCCGCTGACCGCATCGGCTCGACCCTTCGCACGCCGAGGTGGCGGCTGAATCTCGTGCAGGAGCGCCGTCTTGAGTCCGCTGAAACTGAAGTCGAGTTGCGGCACAGGGAACTTCACCGCCGAGGAGTCGCCCCTCGCGGCCAGCCGTTCGATCTGCGGTCCACCCGGGTAGGGCAGTCCCAAGAGCGCCGCGCCCTTGTCGAAGGCCTCACCCACGGCGTCATCGGGGGTGCCTGCGAGCGGCTCGAGCGTGAGCGCATCGCGCATCAGGAAGAGCGCGGTGTGGCCGCCCGACACCACCAATCCCAGCGACGGGAATGCGACGGGTTCGGCATCGAGCATGGCGCCGACAAGATGCGCCGCCACATGGTCGACGGCGAGCACGGGATGATCGATGCTCCAGGCGAGCGCCTTCGCGGCGCTGGTACCGACCAGGAGCGAGCCGATCAGGCCGGGTCGCGACGCCACTGCGATCGCGTCGAGCGAGGCGAGCGTCTCGCGACACGCCCGGCCCTCGGCCACGGGTTCGAGCGCTGCCCGAAGCGTGGGGAGAAGTCGCTCAAGGTGCGCGCGGCTCGCCAGTTCAGGCACCACGCCGCCATACTCCGCATGCACCGCGATCTGTGACGAGACGACATTCGAGCGCACGCGAAGGCGGCCCGCATCGAGGTCAACCACCGATGCAGCCGTCTCGTCGCAACTCGTTTCGACTCCCAGCACTCGAAGCACCTGTGCCATGCTTCGAGGCTATCCGAGTCGTGTCGGCCATTCGAGAGCGCGCGGGGCTTGAGGTCGCTTCCACGCGGACCACTGGCCGTACGGCAACATGGCGCGAGCCATTCGAGAGCGCGCGGGGTTCGAACCACGCGGCCCGGGAGTGATCCAGCTTCACCCGAACGCTCCCCTAGAATCGCCCCTGTGGAAACCGGAACGCAGGAACTGAACATCCAATCGGAGCGGGCCGTGCTCGTCAGCGTTCGGGTCGGACGCGAAGACGAAGAGGTCGAGGATCCCCTGCGCGAACTCCGCTCGCTGGCGGAGACGGCTGGCGTGCGCGTCGTTGGTGAGATGGAACAGCGGATACGAACGCCTCGCCCGGCGACCTACATCGGCAAGGGCAAGGTTGAAGAACTCGCAGCGATGGTCAAGTCGCTGGGAGCCAAGGTCGTCATCTTCGATCACGACCTTTCGCCGGGTCAGGTGCGCAACATCGAGAAGGAGCTCTCGGCGAAGGTGCTCGATCGGAGCGAGCTGATCCTCGACATCTTCGCCAATCGTGCGACAACCGCGGCCGCCCGACTTCAGGTGGAGATCGCTCAGCTTCAGTACACGGCGCCGCGGCTGCGCGCCATGTGGCAGCACCTCGGCCAGGTGACCGGTGGTGCACCGATGGGCGTCGGCACGCGCGGGCCGGGTGAGCAGCAGCTCGAAATCGACCGCAGGCTGGTGAAGTCGCGGCTCGATCGCCTTCGGACGGAATTGGCGCAGGTGCAGGCCCGCAAGTCGCGCGAGGTCATGGCCCGCCGCGCCGAGCACTTCACGATCGGCCTTGTCGGCTACACCAACGCTGGCAAGAGCTCGCTCTTCAATGCGCTGACCCGCGGCGGCGCCTTCGCTCACTCCAAACTCTTCGCCACGCTCGGCACGCGCGTGGAGCAGTGGAATCTTGGCGGCGGCAACATCGCCATGCTCAGCGACACGGTCGGCTTCATCCGCCGTCTGCCGCATCATCTGGTCGCGAGCTTCAGAAGCACGCTTGAAGATGCGGTGCACGCGCACCTGCTGCTGCTGGTGGTCGATGTCTCCGACCCCGAGGCCGAGCTTCAGATGGCCACGGTGCGCGAGGTGCTCGATGAGATCGGCGCCACCTCGCAGCCGAGGCTTCTGGTGCTCAACAAGGTCGATCGCCTTGCGAATCCCGAGGCGAGCGTTGCTGACGGCGCGTCGCTCGATGCCGATGGACGCCCGCGCCTCGGTGTCTCCGAGCATCGGCGCCGAGCCCGCGAGTTGGCGGAGCGCCTCGAGCGCTGGCTCGAAGCGGAGCCCGAGGCGATCGCCGTCAGCGCCCATTCCGGCGAGGGGCTCGAAGCGCTTCGCATCCGTGCGCTTGAGTTCATGCGTGGGGAGGTGGCGGAGCGCGTCATCGAGCTTGAGACCAGCCAATCACGCGCGATCGACTTCATCGAGCGACGCACCGAGGTGCTCGATCGCACCTATGTGGATGGCCGGGTGCAGCTTCGGGTCCGCATCGGCCGACGCCAGTTGGAGCAGCTCATGGCGAGCGGCGCGCCGTTCCTTGTCGATGGAGTCGATCTCCGCAGTCAGGCGGAAGGGGGCTTCAGTCGATCGAAGCGCCGGGAGCGGTTGCATGAGCGCCATGTGTCGCCGGAAGGTGACTCGGCGGAGTAGGCGCGGCGCGAAGGTCGTGTGTTGGTGGCGCGGCCGAACTGATGCGTCACCGCTCGCACGCGACATCGCGGTGCCAGAGAATGGCGCGACTCATCGGCGTGGGGTCCGTGGTCCACGCGCTGGCACCGTCCGGCTTCTCGAGCTTTCGTCTGGCCGTCGATTGGACTCGGTCACTCGACTCAGTGATCGAATAGCTCCCGGAGGAGCGCCTCGGTCGGTGCCGAGAGCGGGCTCCCGCCACGAAGCCAGAGTTTCGATTCTCGACGAGACCTGCGAGTCGGCTCGCTCCGAGTCGAAGGGGAGTCTCCGGCGCGGAGCCACGCGACCGCGCGACTTCCATTGGAGCGTCCCGGTGCCCAGAAGCCATCATCGCTGCGACCGTGCGCGATGCGATCGCCCCGCATCGGAAAGAGGTCCCATCGCTCCTCAAGGCTTCCATGAAGCGCGAGGTCGATGGCCTGAGCATCGGCGGCGTCGGCGCTTGCAATGAGAATGACATTCACGGCGCGCGGCATGAACTGCACCAACGCCTTGCGAAGGAGTCGCTCAACTCGAATCGACTGGGCCATGAGGTGGTCGATGACCCGCGCATCGGTCAGAGCCACGCGTGAGCCGCGCGGTCCGGGAGCAATCACCCGCACGGAGCCGATGATGGCTCCCTTGGCATCTCTCGCCACGCGCTCATCGCCAAGGCGAGCCGCGCGGAGGAAGGGCGTCACCTCGCGCACCATCCGACGGAATGCGGTGCAGCCCGCACCGGGACGCCAGCGCAGCGCGACCGTGATCGGGCGCTCGATCTCGCCCAGTTCGCGAAGCACGCGTGGAATGGGGCCGAGTCGCGGGGCCTGCATCGGTGCAGAGAGCCACTTCACATGCAGATGGAACGCGGACCCATCGCGCCGAACAAGAAAGTCCGTCGTGTGGCCGCTTGGCTGGATGACTTCGCGCTCAAGATCGCAGCCATGCCGCAGGAGCAGACGCTCGACAGCCGCCTCCGCGAGGAGTGCATCACCGCTCGGGCGGTATCGTGAGGGAGACTTGAGCGAACTTCGCGATTTCAGGCGCATGCGGGCCTCAGAAGCGGCAAGGAGAGAAGAACCGGCACAGTCGGACCGGCGGGAAGAGTTCGTGCAGATCTTTCACGAAGTCTGATGATTTGATCGCCCCGTCGAGCCGAAACACTGGTGGGAGGATTGGTTCGAAGTCGCAGGTGTTGTTTCAAGGAGGGTTGTATGGAGCCGGTTCGAATCGGGGAACGACTTGTCCGTCAGGGGACAATCTCGGAGGAGCAGCTTCGCGCTGCGCTTGAGCGACAGGATGACACGGGGCAGCCGCTCGGCCTCGTGTGCGAGCAGATGTTTGGAGTTGATCCGCGTGTCGTTGAGGCGGCGTGGGCGGAACAGTACGCGGAATTGGTCGCTGACCTCGCTCCGCGCTTGCGTTCGTTCGATCCCGAGTGTGTACGACTCGTCTCGCGTCGGCAGGCATGGCAGTTTGCCGTACTTCCCTTGCGATATGAAGACGACACGCTGGTGGTTGCCACGGTCGCGGAGCGGTTGGCGCAGGCGCGGCGCTTCATGGCGTCGGTGGTGCCCGGTGCCGTCACGCTGGTCGTGACCGATCCGAAGAGCCTCGCGCGGGCGCTGGCCCGTCACCATCCATTCCCGGGCATGGATGAGAGTGTCCTGGTGCATCGCAGGGCGGCGTGACAGGCCTCAGGACCACTCGCCGAGCAGGATCGCGAGGTCAGTGCCGTCGATCACGCCGTCGCCGTTGAGATCGGCAGGGCATGGTGCGGTACGGCAGGGGCCCCACGCTCCGAGCAGGATTGCAAGATCGGCGCCGTTCACGACGCCGTTGCCGTCGAGATCGGCGCTGAGTGCGGAGAGCTCCACAGCGAGCCACGCGAAGGCGCGGGTGGCTGAGTCGATCTCGCGTCGGGCGGAGAGGAGAAGCTCGCCCGACGCGGCGCCGGGACCAGGCTGCACCTCGATCGGGACCGTCGTCGACTCCCCCGGCGCGAGGATTGCCGTGGTGCTCTCGGCAGGCGTGGCACTCCAGCCCGGCGTCGGCTCGACGGCGATGCTGACCGCTGTGGCTGCATGACCGGTGTTCGTCGCCGTCACTGCCACAATGGTCGAAGCGTTCGGCGCGACGACCACGGCGCTCGGCGTGAGCGAGAGGTTCAGCTTCGGGTCGCGCGTGACGGTGATCTGCGCGGGAGCGGGACCGCCGGGTCCCCACACTTCGCTCCAAAGACCTTGTTCACCGCGCAGATGAAGCAGGAAGAAGCGAGTGAGTTCCCTCCTCGTGATCTCGAGTTGCTGCGCCCGCGTGATCGCTCCGGAGTCGCAGAACGCAAAGCTCGCATCGGTGAAGCCGCAGTGGAAGCCGCCGACGATCGAGTGCAGCTGCCGCGGACCCTTGGCATTGGCGTACATCGGGCCGGCCGTACCGCCGGGTGGCACGATCGTGTCCTGGCTTCCGACCATGAGTCGAACAGGAACGCTCACAAAGTTCATCGCGGCGATTGACGAGGGCGATGTGTCCGCTGCCGCAGTCGGGGCGAGTGCCTTGATGCGGGGGTCGTCCTTCGTCGCGAGGATCGAGGCGCCACCACCCATGCTGTGTCCGCTCGCGCCAAAGGCGGCAGTGTTCACGGCACCGAAGAACTCCGAAGTGGGGGACGCATTCTGCGTCTCGAGCCAGGTCAGGCAGGAGCGAAGGTCGCTCGCGAAGTTCGCATGATTCGGGAAGAGTCCGCCCTCGCTCTGCGAGGCGATGACGAGGAATCCGTGGGTCGCCAGGTGCGAGAGCGTGCTCGCATACTGGGTCACCGGCTGGAGAAAGCCATGCCCGAAGGTGATTCCTGGGCAGGGCGCCTCCGAGGCATCGAAAGGCGCGTTCGTTCCGGCGCTCGTTGCGGGGTAGTGCAGTGTCGCCGTGAAGGTGGAACCGTTCGGCCGCGTGACCGTGACTTGCCGGATGCCCGGCGCGAAGGGGCCGGGTTGCGCGAGATCACTCCACGCGCTCGAGGTCGTCCCCAAGAGACCAGAAATCAGAAGAGCCGGAAGCCAACGAGTGGATCGGGTGATCGAGTCGCGGCGAGCGAAGCCAAGCATGGCTCAAGCGTAGACCCGGGGGCCGTCTCGGCCAATGGCAACTCGCGGACTTGAACCGCGGACCCTCGCATTTTCAATGCGATGCTCTACCAACTGAGCTAAGTTGCCGACGCGCCGAATGAACCGGCGAGAAGGGGAAGGGTACGCGATCCCTCTTCGCTGTCAAGCATTGCGGGGCGTCGGGCGCCGGGTGTACCGTTCGTGGTGGCGGCGGCGCCGATCATCCGGTCCGCAAGCCAGAGTCGCAGAGGGCGAACGCCCGAGTACTGCTGAAGTCGTGGCGCCACACCTCTGGGAAGTGAAGGCTGGCTCCGGCCTTCTCCCGAAGCCGTCACGGTGGCGCGGCGCAGATCCCTCCAGAAGCGCCGCGCGAAGATCAGACCATCATTGGCACCGAGCTGTTCTGCACAGAGTCGATCAAGACACCACGCGTGCGCGTTGACGAGATCATTCCATGCGGTCACATCACCTCGAATGCACGCAATGGCCTGCATGACATCGGGCAGATGCGACAGCACGCGCTGCGGTCTCGGCGTGATGGAGAGACCGGCATTGATGAGGTGCGCTTCAACCTCCTCGAGGCCGACACGGCGACAGGTGGCGAACTCGGCGCAACAGAAGAATTGACGGCGCAGCAGCGAAGAAAGCGCTGGATCAAGCGCCCCCTGCGCTCGCGCGCCCCCACGGCGAACGCCCTTCCGAGATTCGGCCTCTCCATCGTGCGATGTGCGTGGCCGTTTCGCGGTCGGTGCGTCAGTGGTTCGTGTCATCGGGCCCCTCCGAGGTTCATTCAGGCGCATGATCGTCATGGCCGAGTGTCGATGGAAGTCATTCGAGATCGAGCGTCACTCTAACGACCGTGCGTGGCCCGTCAACGAGTCGTGACTTTGTCCTGAGAGGAATCGCAAGTTGTCGTCGGCACCCGTCCGAGAAAGCGCCGTCGAACATCGCGCAGGGCCGGGAACCTCTCGCGCCACTCACGAAGTGCCTTCAGATCGAGCGATGTTTCAAGAACGCAAGCGCTTGCGGCGCCTTCGGCGAGCACTTCGCCCTGCGGAGAGATCACGATGGAGCCGCCGCGATAGTCGTGCGTCGGATCGCGACCAGCTCGATTACAGCCGAGAACAAAGGCCTGGTTCTCGATGGCACGCGAAATGCAGAGCGCGCGCCACGCCTCATGGCGCACGGCGGGCCAGCTTGCTCCGATCGAGAAGATCTCAGAGCCTGCAAGTGCCGCGAGCCGCCAGACTTCGGGGAAACGAAGGTCGTAGCAGATGAACGGGCAGACTCGCGCCTCACCGACGGCGAACGGGGCGATCGTCGCGCCGCCCCGGAAGCCACGGGTCTCCGCACCGAAGCCGAAAGGAAAGATCTTGGCGTACCGGGCCACGATGCGCCCCTCGGGATTGGCGACGATCGCCATATTGCGCCCGAAGCCATCGCTCGCCCGTTCAACGCAGCCGTGCTGGAACCACACTCCGAACTTCCTCGCCATTGCGGCGGCGAATGACGCGCCTTGGCCATCGTCGGACGCCGCGACCTCGGGCACGAATCCGGTCTCGGCCATCTCCGGGTTCAGGATGAACGCACCGCGCGGTGGGCTCGCTTTGGAGATCTGCCGCTCGATTTCCTCGCGGTTCGTCTTCGGGTCCTGCCACACTGGGTCCATCTGAAGGAGCAGCACTCGCATGACGAGAGGCATCGTACGGCTGGCGCGGTGCGCGCTCGCGATCGAAGAAGTGAAACGACTCGGGTCGTTGGCGATCCGCCGGCGCAATCTCAAAGGTCGAGGTCGATCACTTTGAGAGTACAGGAGCACAACCGCGGTCGGGTCGCAATTGAATGACGACCCAACTCATCCGATCAACACACCGCATAATGAGTCCACACGAAAAAGGGCGACCGACGGGATTTGAACCCGCGACGTCCTGGACCACAACCAGGTGCTCTGCCAACTGAGCTACGGCCGCCGAACAGATCGCAGCATACGGAGGCGGACCTCGGGCGGTCAACGCCTTGGTCGGCGCTCTTCATTGATCGCTGCATCGGGTGGGCGGTACGATCTCGAACGCTTCGAAAGAACCGCCTTCGGGCCTCCGACGCCCATGGCGACATGGCGCATCCCGCCGCACGGAATCCACCCAACATGACTCCAGCTACCGCGTCTCGGCCCGCCCTCGACTTCGGCAAGGCCACGATTCACAGGAACCTTTCAGTTGCCCACCTGGTCGAGGCTGCCCTGGCCCGCGGCGAGGGTGTGCTCGCGAGCAACGGCGCGCTGGCCTGCGACACGGGCGAGCGAACGGGCCGGAGCCCTCATGAGAAGTTCCTCGAGGACACCCCCGGAGTCCGAAGCTCGATCGACTGGGGCAAGGTCAATCAGCCCGTCACGCCCGAGCAGTTCGATGCGATCGAGGAGTTCGCTCTCAGCCAGCTTCGCCTCCAGAAGGATCTCTACCGCTTCGACGGCTACGCCGGCGCGGACCCCAACTACCGCTGCAAAGTCACCGTCTACACGATGGAGGCTTGGCACAACCTCTTCGCAAAGACGCTCTTCATCAACGCGGAGCCCGCCGACCTCGCCCACTGGCAGAGCGATTGGACGGTGATCAACGCCGGTGCGTTCAAACTCCCCGATCCGGCCAAGTTCGGCTTGAAGAGCCCCATCGCCGTGGTGCAGAGCCTTGAGAAGAAGCGAGTCATCATCGTCGGCACCCGCTACGCCGGCGAGATGAAGAAGTCGATCTTCTATGCGATGAACTTCGACCTTCCGGAGCTCGGGGTCTTCCCGATGCACTGCTCGGCGAATGTCGATCGCAAGGACCCCTCGAATGTCGCGGTCTTCTTCGGCCTCTCCGGCACGGGGAAGACGACCCTCAGCGCCGATCCGAACCGGGCTCTGGTCGGTGATGACGAACATGGCTGGAGCGACAAGGGCGTCTTCAACATCGAGGGCGGCTGCTACGCGAAGTGCATCAAGCTCTCGAAGGAGGGCGAGCCCGAAATCTGGAACGCGATCCGCTTCGGCAGCGTGCTTGAGAACACGGTGATCGACCCGGTCACGCGGGTGCCCGACTATGACAGCGCGAAGAAGACGGAGAACACGCGGGTCACCTATCCGCTGCGGCACATCGAGGGAGCGGTGATTCCCTCGATCGCGTCCCATCCGAGGAATGTCATCTTCCTCTCGGCCGATGCCTTTGGCGTGCTCCCGCCGGTCTCGAAGCTCTCTCCCGAGCAGGCGATGTACTACTTCCTGAACGGTTACACCTCGAAGCTCGCCGGCACCGAAGCGGGTGTGACCGAGCCTCAGCCGAACTTCAGTGTGTGCTTCGGCGCCCCGTTCATGCCGCGACCTCCGATGGTCTACGCGGAACTGCTCGCCAAGCGCATCCGGGATCACAAGGCCGATGTCTGGCTGCTGAACACCGGCTGGACGGGCGGACCCTACGGGACCGGTCAGCGCTTCAAGCTTGCGTGGACTCGAGCGATGATCACGGGCATGCTCAACGGCTCCCTCTGCAAGGGTGAGTGTCGGGAGCACCCGATCTTCGGACTTCGAATGCCCACGGCCGTGCCGGGAGTTCCCAGCGAGGTTCTTGACCCCCGGAACACATGGAAGGACCCCGCCGCCTACGACCGGAAGGCGAAGGAGCTGGCGACGCTCTTCAGGGAGAACGATCGGAAGTTCGCCATTTCGGACGCGGTCCGGGCGGCCGGCCCCCGGGTCTGACCGGGTCATTCGGGAATTCGCTCACTCTGACTGAACCTGCCCCCCGGTGCGACCGATGCACCGGTGCGTCGTTGCGTGGCGTCACGCGACGGCGGCACAAGGCACGAAGGACCAGAGACATGCGAAACAATCCATTCGGCACAGGCAAGGATGTCCTCACCACCGGCGAGGTTGCGAAGATCTGCAATGTGGCGGCTCGAACCGTGAGCAAGTGGATCGACTCCGGGCGTCTCGAGGGCTACCGAATTCCGGGCAGCAAGGACCGCCGCGTTCCGGTGGCCAACCTGCTGGCCTTCATGAAGAAGCACAACATTCCCTTCGACGGCTCGATGAGCGGCAACCCCCGCGTGCTTGTGGTCGATGCCGACCAGGAGACCGCGAACACGCTCTGCGAGGTGCTCACCTCACAGACTCGCTTCGAGGTGAAGATCGCCGACACGGCGTTCAACGCCGGCATCGAGTGCGAGCGCTTCCGTCCCCATGTGGTGCTCGTCGATGAGTCGATCGGCACGCGCGAGATGGAGTCCTTTGCGGCGTTTGTTCGTCGCGGCGAGGACTTCGCCGGAACGCGCCTGATCGCGACCGGTGCGAAGTTCGTCGAGAGCGATGAGCTCCGCTTCGGCCGCCTCGGCTATGACCGCATTCTCCGCAAGCCCTTCACCGCCCGCGCGGTGGTGGATTCGATCGAGCGCACCCACGCGCTGACCGCCTGATCCCCACGCCTCCGACCACGGTCCTCCTTGGACCGACTGCGACTTCCGGGGGGCTCCGACTTGACACGCCACGCATCGGGACCTGTGCAAGGTCCCGATCCGCGGCGTGTCGGTCATTTCCGCTGCGGGTAGCATCCCGCCCGTGCTGGTCGTTGCTGCGCAACTCAATCCGGTGATCGGCGATATCGCCGCCAACAGCGAGATGGTCGCGGCTGGCGTTGCTGCCGCGCGTCGCGCGGGAGCGCGCCTGCTGGTGACCCCCGAACTCGGTCTGCTCGGGTACCCGCCGCGCGACCTCGTGCTTCGCGCGGGCGTTGCCGAGGGATGCGTGCGAGCCGCGGAGCGTCTGGCCGCGGCCTACCCGGAGATGACGATGCTCCTCGGCCTCGTGCGTCCGACTCCCGACGGGCCGCGTCCATGCGCGAACTCGATCGCCCTCTGTCGCGGCGGGGCGATTCAGGCCTTCTACGACAAGCGGCTCCTGCCGACCTACGACATCTTCGACGAGGAGCGCTATTTCACCCCGGGACACGCGCCGCTCGTCTTCGACTTCGAAGGGCGGCGCATCGGTGTGCTCATCTGCGAAGACCTCTGGCGGGCGGTCGACGCCGGTCACGCGCGACGCTATCGCGACGATCCCGCGGCCGAGGCGATTGCCGCCGGCGCCGAGGTGCTGCTCGTCGCGAGCGCGAGCCCCTTCGTGATCGGCAAGCACCAGGTGCAGCAGCGGCTGGCGGCTGAAGCGTCGAGACGGCTGGGCGTTCCGGTGCTCATCTGCAACCAGGTGGGGGGGAATGACGACCTCATCTTCGACGGCGGCTCGATGCTGGCGCTGCCTGCACGGAGCGGCATCACCGAACTGGCGCGCTTTCAGGAGCGCATCGAGGTCTTCGAGATTCCCGCTGCGGGTGAGGGGCACTCGCCTCGACCCGATCCGCCGCCGACCGAGCCGATGGCCGAAGTGTGGTCCGCGCTGCTTCTCGGTGTCAGCGACTACCTGCGGAAGACGGGCCACAGCACCGTTGTTGTCGGGCTCAGTGGAGGTATCGACTCGGCGCTGGTCGCCGCCCTCGCGTCGGCCGCCATCGGTCCGATGCATGTGCACGGGCTGCTCATGCCGGGACCCTACTCTTCGAGCGGATCGCTCGTCGATTCGATCGAGGTCGCCGAACGCCTCGGCCTCGCCAGTCGCGAAGTGATCGGCATCACCGAGGCGCATGGGCTCCTTCGCGGTCGCTTCGAGCGAATGCTCGGCACCTTCGAAGGCGTCGCCGATGAGAACCTCCAGAGCCGCTTGCGCGGGTTGACGCTCATGGCCTTCTCGAACGCCACCGGCGCCCTCGTCCTGACGACGGGCAACAAGAGCGAACTGGCCACCGGCTATGCCACGCTCTATGGAGACATGTCGGGCGGCCTCGCACCGATCGGCGACCTGCTCAAGACGCAGGTCTATGAACTTACCCGCTTCGTGAACGCGCATTGGGAGCAGCTTGGCTTCCGATGTGCGCCGATTCCCGAGGCAAGTCTCTCGAAGCCGCCTTCGGCGGAGCTTCGCCCCGATCAGACGGATCAGGACACGCTCCCGCCCTATGACCAGCTCGATCGCCTGATCGACCACTTCGTCCACAAGGAACTCGATCCGGCGACGATCGCCCATCGATGCGGTGAAGCTCCGGACTTCGTGCAGCGCTGGTGCCAGGTGATCGATCGTGAGCAGTACAAGCGCGATCAGGCCCCGGTCATCCTGAAGGTCAGCGCGCGAGCGTTCGGGCGAGGGCGCCCCATGCCGATCGTGGCTCGCTCGCGAGGAGTGCCGCGGGCGGACCCATGAAGCCGTTCGACGGCGCCTGCGTGCTGGGCACTTGAATGAGCCGATCGTCTTCGAGGCAGTAGGCGGTGAGGGCCCCTCCGTAGGCGCACCCCGTATCGATGACCGCGACAAACGGCTCGCCCGACTCTCGTCGGCGGATGAGCGCGTCCGGAAGTGGCTTGTGGCCGACCACGATCAGACCTTCGTGACCGTCGTAGCGCTCCCACCAGTGGGGCATGCCTTCGAGCGCCTTGATGTGAACCTTCACATGGTCGGCGGTGTCGACGAGCCCGCGCTCGGGGTCGATGCCCGCGTGAAGCACCGTCCAGCAACCGCGCGGATCGCGGATCTCCACTCGGCCACAGGCTTCGAGGGTGAGATCGGTGGCGGTGCGAAGCATGTCGGCGCGTTCGAGGAGCTTGAGCGTCTGCGCTTCGGTTTCGGGCAGCGTGTCGAGGTGAGCCCCCTCGGCTCGGCGGCGGATTGCATCGCGCAGGCGCAGGTCGTGGTTGCCGCAGACGAGGTCGATGCGCTGGCCGCGGTCGCGTCGCTCACGGATCAGGCGAGCGACCAATCCGGGGTTGGGTCCCTTGGTGAAGAGATCGCCGACGAAGATCAGGCGACCCTCCGGGTACCAGCGGTCGCAGCGAGCCAGGAGCTCGGCGAGCTCCTCGCCGCACCCGTGGACATCGCCGATCGCAAGAGTGCCCGTTCTCACGCAGACCATGATGACATTATTCGGCTTCGGCGCGCCATGGAGTTCAAAGCATGGCGCAAAGATCGAGTGAGCGATCACCGTGCGCCGCGGGGTCGCGGGGTAGCATCGACGCATGGCGATTCGCCTCCTGACCCCCGAATTGGTGAACCAGATTGCCGCCGGCGAGGTGGTCGAGCGCCCGGCGAGCGTCGTCAAGGAGCTCGTCGAGAATGCGATTGACGCGGGGGCGACGCGGGTCCAGATTCGGACCGAGGGCGGGGGGCGGGATCTCATCGAGGTCTCGGATGATGGTGCGGGCATTCCCTTCGGCGAACTCGCGCTCGCCGTCACGGCCCACGCCACGAGCAAGATCACTTCGGTCGATGACCTCGCGTCAATCGCCACGCTTGGTTTCCGCGGCGAGGCGCTCGCGAGCATCGGCAGCGTGGCGCGACTGGAGGTCATCAGTCGTCCGCGGGAGCAGCCCGAGGCGGGGCGCATCGAGGTCGATGGGGGAAGGGTCACCGGTCCCATGCCCGCGTCGGGGGCTCCAGGAACGACGGTTCGCGTCTCGACGCTCTTCGGTCATGTGCCCGCTCGGCGGAAGTTTCTGAAGAGCGAGTCAGCGGAAGCGGGGCGCATCACTGAGCTGCTCGAAACGATGGCGCTCGCACACCCAGCCGTGTCGTTCAGACTCGATCATGGTCCTCGTCGCGTGCTGGATCTGCCCGCCGCCTCGAACCGGCGCGAGCGTGTGCACGCGCTCCTTGGTGAAGAGCTCGTTCCCGAACTGCTCGAAGTTGACGCCCGCGGGGGAAGCGGGCCAAGCGGCGTGCTCGCGGTCTGGGGCGTGGTCGCGCGGCCGAGCGCGTCCAAGCCGACCGGTCGCCACCAGCGGATCTATGTGAATGGGCGAGCCATCGTCGATCGCTCGCTGCTCCACGCGGTCAAGGAGGCCTTTCGCGGAGTCATCGACCCGGCCCGCTTTCCGGTCGCCGTGATTCAACTCGAGGTCGATCCCGCCGAAGTTGATGTCAATGTCCACCCCGCCAAGAGCGAAGTGCGCTTCCGGCAACCCTCGGCGGTGCATTCGTTCCTGCTGCGGGCGGTTCGATCGGCGCTCCGCGCGGCCGATCTTGTTCCGCTCTTCTCGCTCGACTCACCGCCGGGAGAAGGTGTGGCCAGCGCAGATCGCCGAGAGGCGGCGCCCCAGCCCGAGTCGCGCGGCGCTTGGAGCGGGCCTCGCTCAAGTGCGGTGTTCGAGCGCGGCTATCCCGATCGCGCCCAGACCGGCGCGGGCCGCTCACCCGGCTTCGACTACCAGTCGCTCGAGCGCACGCTGCGAGCACCCGAGGCGCCGTTGCGCGACGCGCCCGCCGTTGCGAATCTCGGTGCGCCAGCCGACTCAGACTACGAAGCGCCCGCACTGCCGACGCTCCTTCGCGCCGATGCCGTCCTCCAGGTGCACCAGAGCTACCTGGTGCAGGAGGTGCCCGGTGCGATCCTTCTGATTGACCAGCATGCGCTCCATGAGCGCGTCCTCTATGAGCAGCTCTTCGAACGAGTGATGCAGGGCGGCTTGGAACAGCAGCTCCTGCTCACGCCGATCATGCTTGAGTGCGACACTCGCGCCGTTGAACGGGTGGAGTCGATGGCGCCGCTGCTGGCTCGCCTCGGATTCGACGCGACTCCTGCGGGCGCCCGCACCGTGGCCGTGCATGCGGTGCCGAGCTTCCTCGCGTCGCGGCGTGTCGATGCGGGCGCGTTCCTTGCCGAGCTCCTCGGGCACGACGACCTTGAGCACGCCGATCTCGCGGACCTCGCCGGTGCGAGCGAAGCAGCGATTCACCGGATCATCGACATGATGGCCTGCAAGGCGGCGGTGAAAGCGGGGGAGCGCTTGACCGATGAGGAGATCACCCGACTTCTTGCCGCGCGCGAGCGAGTCGAGCGATCGACGAACTGCCCCCACGGTCGTCCCACCTCGCTCCGCATTCCGATGCACGAAATCGAGCGTCGGTTCGGGCGATAGCAGCGTGCCGAGACAGTCGTGCGATTCGGCGGGATGCAAGTGGTGGAGACGCTGCCTCGCGCGGGTTCTCATCCGTTGCTGGCGCTGGCTCGAGGAACCCCAGAACAGCCATGCTCATCAGAGTGCGCCTTGGACACCCTTCGCTCCGCAACAGGAAGGCCATTCATCGCCAATGAGCCGTGTGGGTTGGTCGGGCGTGCGGCCGGGCGCCTGTGATCACGGGGCGTACGCCGAGTCGTCGTCGCTCAGGAAGCCATTCCTCGGAAAGTCCATGAGCGAAGTGAGCAGCCACGCGTTCGAAGCGGCATGCATGCCTTCGCGCGGTTCGCTCACCCGACTCGCGTGACCGTCGAGCCACGCGACATGTGTGCCGCCTCGCCCTCGAAAAGCCTGTCCACCTGCGTAGACCGTGCCGAGATTGAACTCCACCGAGTTCCCCGGCGCTCGCATGAACCGGTTGGGGCCATCCTTCCAGCCACCTTCGCCGAAACACGCGGTCGAATCCGGTCGGCGCACCTGCGCGGGGCGAGCGCCCAGTCGAGCGTTCGCCCAGCCGTCGAGCATCTGGCCGTCGGCGCTCACGCCGGGCAGAGCGCCCTCGCTTCCCAGATAGGTCGTGTTGTAGTTGTAGCCCGTGAAGGGTTCGATGCCCGTCACGCCGCTCGCGAGGCGCTCCGGAGGAGGAAGATCCGGGCTTTGGAAAATGCGACCATCGCCGACAAAGGCCCAGATGACTCCCGGGGAGAACGCTCCCCCCTGTTCCTCGTAGTCCCAGCCGCGGGTCTTGATCGATGCACCCTTGGCGAAGAAGAGCACCGCCGGGGGGAGCCATTCGCGCGACACATTCGCGTAGCCCGACGCGCCGATCACAAGCTGGCGGAGATTGGAGAGGTTCTCCTGCGATCGGGACTCCCGTCGAACGAGGGCGAGCCCGGGCATGAGGAGCGCGACCAGCAGCGTGACCACGCCCAGCGTGACGAGCAGTTCAATGATGGTGACGCCGAAGCGCCGTGAGTCGTGCGACGGCATCATGCACTCCACGCTCCGAGCAAGATCGCGAGGTCGGCGCCGTCGACCACACCGTCGTTGTTGAGATCGGCGCTTCCACCTCCGGGCAGGGAGCCGGGCGAGCCCCAGACGCCGAGCAGGAGTGCAAGGTCGGCGCCATTCACGAGGCCGTCACTATTGAGGTCTCCCGTGAGCGGCACGGTCTCGGGCCGCACGAGTGTGACCGCATCGATCTCAACAGTGCAGCAGTGGCCGACTGGCACGCGAATCCGAACGAAGCGAGCGCTTGAGAGGCCCACCGCGGCGAGATCGACGCCAGCGCCACCTCCCGAACCGTTGTAGAGCGCCAGCAGTTGTGCGTAGGTGGTGCCCGGAGTCATGAGCGCGAGGTGCGCGGGATTCACCGGGCGGTGGAAGTCACTCGGAATCGCGCCCGCCACGAGGTCGTAGGGACCCGAGTCGAGATAGCCGAGGGTCGGGAAGGGACCGTCGGCATCAACTCCGGGATTGGTGTGCCAGACGACGCCGTCGGCGCTCACATCGATGAAGCCACCCTCGGAGAAGATCCCGCCGCAGACGCCCTCGGGGTAGGAGAGGTCCGCCATGAAGCTGTTGCCGAAGACGATCAGGTCGATGCCGAAGGGGTGCGCCGGATGGTCGATGACATCGCGATCGAAGGCGA
Source organism: Phycisphaeraceae bacterium (assembly GCA_019636735.1). Classification (NCBI taxonomy): domain Bacteria; kingdom Pseudomonadati; phylum Planctomycetota; class Phycisphaerae; order Phycisphaerales; family Phycisphaeraceae; species Phycisphaeraceae bacterium. The sequence goes on along the minus strand of JAHBWY010000006.1, from coordinate 174,538 downwards.
GCACGAGCGAACCACCCGGCCCGATCGAAACCACCTCGCTCGGAAGGAACGCCGGATGGAACGGGCTGACGACGCCGGGATCGATGCCGAAGCCGCTGTATCGAGTCGGAAGCCCCAGCGCCGAGTTTGGATTCTGGTATGAGAGCGGCACGCCTGCGCCGGGCGTGTAGGAGACCCACGAGGTGGCGTGGAGTGCTGGAGGGGTTTCACCTGAACTTGCCGCGAGCGAGGTTGCGCCGAGCAGCGCCGAACAGATGATCTTGGCCATGGCCAGATGGCGCGACACAGTCACACGGTCGCTGGTCCATCGCACGGCGGCCCGACGGACCTTGGGAGAAGTCATCGCATTCGACCTCGTCTCGACCACCCGCGCCCCAGCGAGGCCGGCAGGTGTGCTGGGCACTTCGGTGTGGTGGCTCGCGGTGTGTCGCGGCCCGATGCGGAGTGGCCGCGGCCGAACGGACCCGTGGTCGCCGAACAGGAAGAGATCAATCGCGGACATGGCGGACTCCATGAAGGAGCGTCGTGCCGTGAGCCCATTGCGCGAGGGCGCGGCCGATGGTCGAGACAGGTCTTCCGGCTCAGGGGTGAGCCCCGCCTGCCTTCCCGATCGCTCGCATTGCACGGCGACCAGTGGCCCTCATGGCGGGACGCGCGTCAGGCCGATTCCTCGGCTCCGACGCACCCTTCACGGCGGCGCGTCCGCGGCGGTCTTGCACCGCCTTCCCTCACATGGCTGCCGATCCGATTCGGGAGCCATGCCGCCGGGAGCACTCGCTGCTCCCGGCATCTCGACCGGCGGAGCGTAGCCGATCAGGAAGCTGCGGGGTCCTTTGGGGGAGCCGTTCATTGACAAGGGTGCGCAGCAACCGATAGATTCGCCGACTTCCGAGGCGTCGGAGAGGCCGTCGGCGGCGTGACGAGGTGCACGCGTCTCCGTCCACTCTGCGCCCCGTCCGTTCGAGGAGCCCTGCGTTGAGCAGCTTGCAATCGCGCGCGTCGATCCTGGCCATTGCCTCCGCCCTCGCGTTCCTTCCAATGGGGTGGGCGCAGGACTCAACGACCGACGCGGCGGGGCAGACAGCCGCCCAGTCGCGCACGGCGATGGTGGTGGACCAGTTCCTCCATCACATCATGATGGCGCGGCCTGATCTCGCGGCGAGCGCGGGAGAGGTTCTCGTTGCGGATGACATCACGCCCTCGCAGTTGGCCGAAGTGGTCGACTCGATGAACCTGGGCGACAAGCTCGACCGCGCCATCCGTCGCGGTCGAGCGATGAGCGGCGGCGTCGCCGAGTTGGTCGGACGCTTCGAGACGAAGCTCGAGCGAGGCCGCCTCGACCGTGCTCGCGAAGTCGAGCGCATGCGCGAAGCGATCGAGATGCTCAGCGGCACCATCAGGCAGCAGGGCCTGGGGCGCGGCCGCCTGGAAGCCGCCGGTGAATACGCCGTTCCAATGCTGCTCGCGCAGATCGTCGATGGCCGCAACCCGTCGGTTGAAATCGCATCGACCGATGTGCTCGTCACCATCGGTCGCCGAAGCGTGCTTCCGTTGGCCATGGCGCTGCCCGATCTTGACCCGAGTTCGCAGCGGAAGGTGTGCGACATTCTTGGCCAGATCGGCTGGCCGACGGCCGTGCCCTTCCTCCTCGAGGTCTATGAACAGCCAACGGCACCGAGCGATGTGCGCGAGGCGGCGTCGCGCGGTATCAGCCGTCTCGGGGGAACCTCGGTCGGAGTGTCCGATGCCTTCACTTCGCTTGCCCGACAGTTCTTCCGGCGTGACCTGCCGCTCATTCCCTACCCCGATGAGCCGGTCAACAACATCTGGGTCTGGGATTCCTACGGTGGCCTGACGCCGACTCCGGTGCCGACCCAGATCTTTGCCGATGTGATGGCGATGCGCCTCGCGGAGCGGGCGCTGCGGACCAATCCGGCGAACACTGAGGCGCTCGCGATCTTCGTCGCAGCCAATCTGCGTCGTCAGCAGGACCTTGCCGAGGGCACCGTTGATCCGGTCTACGGCGATCTCGATCGCTCGCCCGAGTTCTTCGCGACGGTGGTCGGGAGCTCGGTGGGGCAGCGCGTCCTTTCGCTCGCCCTTGATGTGCAGGACACCGCGCTCGTGCGACAGGCGATCGGGGCTCTCGCGCACACCGGCGGCGCGGCCGTCGTGACGGGCGCGCAGGGTCGCACGCCGATCATCGAGTGCCTGAGCTATCCCGACCGACGCGTGCAGTACGACGCGGCGATCCTTCTCGGTGCCGCTCTGCCCACGACGAACTTCTCGCAGGACACCGCGGTTGTTCCGCTCCTTGCCGCCGCCGCACGAACCGCGGGCTCGCAGTACGCCGCGGTGGTCGCTCCCGAAGAAGAGGACCGACGGCAGATGGCCGCGGCCTTGGCTGAAGAGGGCTTCACCGTGGTCGGCACGGCTGGGACATGGGATGACCTCGTCGCGAGCGCCCTCGTCGGCGGCATGCTCGACCTCGTTGCTGCTCGCGGCCGAAGCGATCAACTTCAGGCGACTGTGAGCGGTGTCCGCCGCAATGCCTCGACCACGGCGGCCCCGGTGCTGCTGATCGTTGCCGAGGAGGACCGCCCCGGCGTTGAGCGGCTCTTCGCTCTCGATCGTCGCGTTGGTGTCTGGACTGCGGGCACCCCGCAGGAGACCATGATCAGCACCATTACCGATCTGGTGAAGCGAACGAGCGGCGGTCTGATGGATCAGGGCGAGGCGATCGAGTACGCGATGCGCTCGCTCGAAGTGCTTCAGGACATTGCCCTCTCGCGAAACCCGGTGCTGCGCATCGAGGATGGTGAGCGGGCACTCGCCGAGGCGCTCGTCTCGCGAAGTGGCGCGCTCCGGCTCGCGGTTGCCAATGTGATGGCGCTGATTCCGACCGACAGCGCCCAGATCAAGCTTCTCGATGTGGCCCTGCTCGCCAGCAGCGATGAACAGGCGGAGCTTCTCGAAGCGGTCGCTGCGAGTGGACGCCGCAACGGCAACCGTGCGGAGCCGCGACAGATCGCCGCGCTCAGGCAACTGGTGCAGACCAGCAGCGGCACCACCGCCGATGCGTCCGCCATCGCCTACGGTGCGTTGGGCCTTCCCGCCGAAGAGGCCGTGAAGCTGATCCTCAAGTAGTCGTTGCCTGAGTCGCTGAACTTCAGGTGACTGTTCTCGGCGGAGCGGTGTTCGCTTCAGGCGGCTGAACGCCGCGCGCACCCGCCGGACTGCGATCGGGCTTGCCGCGCGGTCAGCGCCTCGCGCGGAATGCGGTCATTTTCGCCGCTTGATGGTGGTTTCGCGCCGTCAAACATCCGCGTGTGATGTCATGCCGCCGACCCGATGTAGGTGACCGGGTCGAGCGTGCATGTCCTGTCAAGCGCGCCCTTCAGCGTGAACAGATGGGGACTCGTCCTGAAGGTGAACACCCGGTAGAGGTGATAGCGGTCGGATTGACACTGGGACACCCGAAGTTCATTGCGAGAGAGATAGAACGGTGTCTCGCGCCCGTACTTCGTGGTCTTGACCTCGATGAAGCGGTCGGAACCACTCGCCTCGAATGACCTGATGTCATATCCCTCGCCGTCCCCGACATCGCGGGAGACATGCTGGATTCTGTCCGCGAGGGCATCGCGGCCAGCAGCAATCAAGCGCGCTCGCTCAAACCTGAGGACAAACTCCTCACCTGCGAGTCCGAGCGCCTGATTCTGTGCTTCGAGTTCCAGGTAGTTCACCCCGTTCCTCTGCACGAACCTGCGAGTCCTCGCGGCCGAGCCCTTCGTGGGCTTGGGCGGTTGGGTAACGACCTTCAGGATGTCGCTGACTTCCGGGATCGGGGGTAGAGAGATTGCGTCGACGGCCGCGAGCTGCTGAATCGCCCGATCCTTGGCCAGACGATTCTGGATGACCTCGCGAAGGAGTCGCTGATAGTTGCCACGCGGCTTGTACCCGGAGATGTAAGGGAAACCGAGCTCGATCAGGACGGCGCTGATGTTGGCATGTTTGAGTTCGATCGAGGACTCGGTTCGACCGCGCAACCGGGGAAAGAGCCGTCGCCGATGCTCGGTCTTGTTGAAGTTTCGTCCCGCCAGTTCGCTCTTCAACATCGACAGGTAGTCATCGACGGTGGCCTCGACTTCTTCGACCGTCCAATGACCGGCTCGCATGGCGTGCCCGGAGACTACCTGGCCCTCGAAGGCCGGAGCGAGAACGCGTTCGGGGCATTCACGAGCGAGTGATGGGGGAAGCCCCACCCGATACCCATCGCGCCTCGCGCAACCGCCGTCGGCTCTCGAGCCCGCAGTCACGCTGCGGGTCGCTTTCCGCTTCGCTTCAGGTCTGGAGAAAGCCACCCACCGGATTCGAACCGGCGACCTGTGCTTTACGAAAGCACTGCTCTACCACTGAGCTAGGGTGGCGTGTTCGCGGCGGATGCTGCCGCGGAAGGGCGAAAGGATAGCAGCCCACCGGCGAGTCACGGCCGCGCCGGCTCGCTCGTCTGGGCGGGATGCGCTGTCAGCGGGCCCGCGAAGCCGCTGCAGCGGCCGCGGGGGCTCGTCCGGCGTTGCCGTGCTCCATCCGGTTGTACATCTGGGCTGGCGTCACATTGCCTCGGAAGTAGCCATCCGGGGCGCCGTTCACATCGTAATAGGGGTCGGCGTAGCCGTTCCAATAGGTGCCCGTCCAGTAGTCGAAGACACCGGGGTATGGGTCCGGCGCGGGCGTCGGCGCCTGCTGGCCGCTTCCCGCGTCATACGCCGTCCACGGCGTCTGGCTGAACTGACTCGCCTGCGAGAAGCCCTGGCTGAACGAATAGTTGTAGTTGACCCCGCTCGCTGCCGCGTGGCTCTGCGCATCCCACTGCTTCTGGAGATGGACCTTCGCGGCCTGCTTCGCCGCCGCGTCCTTCTGATCCTGCTCGCGAGCCGCAGCCTGCTGCTGCTGCTGAAGCGTCTGATCAGCCTGCTTCGCCGCCTTGGTCTGCGCGCCGGCGTAGGTGTGGTACTCATCCAGCAGATTGCGATCGTGCAGGAACTGCGTCATCGCCTGAACATCGCGGCGCCGGCTGTTCAGCGTGTCCCACTGCTGACGGACCATCGTGGTCGTCGCGCCGACTTCGCGAGTGAGAAGGTCGAAGTCGTCGCTCGACGGCGTCACGCCGCCTCGAAGCTGCTCCGCCTGCATCGCCGTCTGATAGGCCTGCTGGAAGGAGAGTGGAGCGGAGGTCGGCGTCCACGACTGTCGGAAAGTCTTGAAGTCATCGGCCAGGTTCTTCGACGCGAGGAAGCGGTTCATCATGTCGATTCGCCTGCTCGCTCCATCGAGCTGCTGGGCGATGGCGTTGGTCATGGTGTCGAGCGCGTTGATCTCCATCTGGAGATTCACGAGCGCGGCCACGATCCCCGGGGGTTGGCTGGCCGTGCCGCCGGGTTGCCCGCTGGCGCCGGAAGCGCCGCCACTCTGACCACCCGAACCACCTGCACCTCCTTGCGCCGCGGCCAGTGCCGTCGAAGCGAGAAGGGCGAGAGAAGCGAGGGCCAGCGAGCGTCGGGTACGCATGGTGCGATCCTTCAGAAGTCGGTGCGAGTGTGGGACGACGGGAGGGATGCTACCGCGCCGGACACTCTCTGCGGCTATCCTCGCCGCTCCTCGAGGTCGCCCGCATGTCACACGACAAAGATCATCGTTCGCACCACGGCCACGGCGGCGGTCATGCACCGCGCCGCCAGGGAGGCCGACATGGTGTCAAGCTCTTCATCCTGAATGCCGTCCTCTTCCTGGCGTGCAGCGCGTTCGCCGGGATGATCATGCTCGACTATCTGCCGTCGCCCATCGAGATGAAGGTCATTGCGGCGCTGATCGTCGTGCCGCTGGTCATGGCCGTCGTCGCCACTGTTGTGCATGTCAAGGCTGATCGCTGGACCAGCGTCGATGACATGGCGGAGCGGTTCACCAAGTGAGCGGATTCCGTCGCGAAGCAGCAGTCATCGTGAGCGGAGCGGGAGGCGAGATGGGGCATGGGCTTCTCCACGCCCTCGCGGAGCGCGGCCGGGGGATCGTCGCCATTGATGTGCGTGAGCTCGATCCCGCCTTTCGATCGCTCTGCCGGGAGACGATCGCCGGCGACATTCGCGATCCGTCACTGCTCGAGCGATTGCTCGCTGCTTACGAGATCGATGAGATCTATCACCTGGCGGCGCTCCTCTCGACGCGAGGAGAGTTCGCGCCCGAAACCGCCCACGCGGTGAATGTCGGCGGCACGCTGAACCTGCTGCACCTGGCCGCGGAGCAGGCGCGGACACATGGGCGCGCGGTGAAGTTCCTCTTCCCGAGTTCGATCGCCGTCTACGGATTGCCGGACCTCGCCACCAAGGCGCGCGCGGGGCGCGTCGATGAATCGCAGTTCCTCGAGCCCCGGACGATGTACGGGGTCAACAAGCTGGAAGGGGAGCACCTGGGTCGCTACTACGAGCGGCACTATCGGCTGCTCGCGCGCGATCGCCTCCCGATGGCCGTCGACTTCCGCTCGATTCGTTTTCCGGGCATCCTCTCGGCCGAAACCGTGCCGAGCGGCGGAACCAGCGACTATGGCCCGGAGATGATTCATGCGGCGGCGTCGGGTCAACCCTACGCCTGCTTCGTGCGGCCCGATACGCGCATCCCGTTCATGACGATGCCCGAGGCGATCCGCTCGATTCTCGAACTCGCGGCGGCGCCGAAGGAGCGCCTCTCGCGCGTCGTCTACAACATCGCGGGCTTCAGTCCGAGCGCCGCCGACTTCGAGCGCGTGGTGCGTCGAGCCTTCCCCGAGGCGAAGGTGACCTTTGCACCCGATGCCGGTCGCCAGGCGATCGTCGACAGTTGGCCCGAGGATCTGAACGACGAGGCCGCCCGGCGGGAGTGGGGGTGGCGACCGACCCACACCCTCGAGAGCGCCTTCGACGACTATCTCGCCCCGAGCGTGCGAGCGCGGTACGGCGTGCGAACCTGACCGCGTCGGGCGGGCGAGGCTCTACGATGAGCCCATATGCCCACCACCGACTCACCGACCTTCGCCAGCCGAACGCAGGAGATCCTCGCCTCGCTTCAGCAGGGCGGTCAGCTCAAGCACCTCCAGATGATCGAGGGCCCCATGGACGCCACCGTGCGCATGCGCGGCCATGGCGAAGTGGCGTGCTTCTGCTCGAACAACTATCTCGGTCTTGCGAATCACCCCGAGGTGGTCGAGGCGGCCCATGAAGGTCTTCGCCGCTACGGTGCGGGCACCGCAAGCGTGCGCTTCATCTGCGGCACCTTCGAGTGCCATGAACGGCTCGAGCGCGCCATCGCCGCGTTCTACGGTCACGAGGCCGCGTACACCTTCACCAGTTGCTGGAACGCGAACGAGGCGATCTTTCCCACGCTCTGCGAGCCGGGCGACTTGATTCTCTCGGATGAACTCAATCACGCGTCGATCATCGACGGCATCCGCCTGGCAGTGTCCATCAAGAAGGGCGTGCTCCGCGCGGTCTACTCGCACAACGATCTCACGGCGCTCGAGCGCCGATTGAAGGAGGCTCGCGCGAATCCCGAGGTGACCGGGACCATCTGGGTCGTCACCGACGGTGTCTTCAGCATGGAGGGTGACATCGCCGACCTGCCCGGCATGCGAGCGCTGTGCGATCGCTACGGCGCCCTCCTGATCGTCGACGACAGCCATGGCACCGGCGTCATGGGGCGAACCGGCCACGGCACGCATGAGCACTGGGGCATGCTCGGTGCATCGATCGATTGCATGACCGGCACGCTCGGCAAGGCGCTCGGCGGAGCAGCGGGCGGCTATGTGAGCGGATCGAAGGCGATGATCGAACTGCTGGTCCAGCGGGGTCGTCCGACGCTCTTCTCCAACGCGCTGCCGTGCAGCGTGGCGGAAAGCGCCTTGCGCGCGATCCAGATTCTCGAGCGCGAACCTGGCCTTGTCGAACGCCTCCGCGCCAATGTGGCGGCGGCGCGAGCGGGCATCCGTGGCGTCGGCTTCGAGGTGCTCGAGAGCCCGACCGCCATCTGTCCGATCATCGTCCACGACACCGCGAAGGCGATCGCGATGAGTCGGCGCCTGCTTGAACTCGGCGTCTTCGTGATCGGCTTCGGGTATCCGGTGGTCCCCGAAGGGCACGCGCGCCTGCGCGTCCAGATCAGCGCCGCGCACCGACCTGAGCACATCGACGCGCTCGTGACGGCGCTCAAGCGCGTGCGAAGCGAGTTCTGAATCGAGATCCGTGCACCTCTCGCACGCTCATCGAACCGTCAGGGTCGGCTGCTGAAGCTGTTGATTCGCCGCAGCGATCGAGAGTTGTCGTGCCACTTCGCCGCAGAGGTGTTCCAGCGGTGCTCGCTGCGGAGCGGCGGCCTCGAAGTTCCTGAGCGGTGTTCCCTCATCTGAAGCTTCGCGCAGCGAGGGATGGATCGGCAGTGCGCCGAGGAATGGAAGATCCATGGCGGCGGCCATCGTCTCCGCGCCGCCACGCCCGAAGAGGTCATAGGTTCGACCATCGTCGCCGGTGAAGCTGCTCATGTTCTCGACGACGCCCAGCACCGGGATGCCCAGTTGCTGGAACATCCGCACGGCGCGGCGAGCGTCGTCGATCGCCACGCGTTGCGGTGTGCAGACGACAACCGCCCCCGAGAGTGGAAGCACCTGCGACATGGTGAGCGCGACATCACCGGTGCCCGGAGGGAGGTCGATGACCAGGTAGTCGAGTTCGCCCCACTCCGTCTGTGTTGCAAGCTGCGTGAACGCCTTGTGCGCCATCGGCCCTCGCCAGATGAGCGCCTTGTCGGGGTCGACGAGTTTGCCGACCGTCATCGCGCGAAGGCCATGCACCTCGAAGGGCAGCAGCGTGTTGCCGCGCGCCTCCGTGGGCACATCGTCGAGTCCGAGCATGGTTGGAAGACTCGGTCCGTAGATGTCCGCATCGAGCAAGCCGACTCGCGCCCCGCGCCGCGCGAGACCAACGGCGAGATTCACGCTGACCGTGCTCTTGCCCACGCCACCCTTGCCGGCGCCCACCGCCACGATCTGCCGGACTCCGGGCAGCGGATTCGCGCCTTCAGGGCGCTGCGTCGTCTTCACTTGCGCGGTGAAGGTCACCTCGACACCGACTCGCGGCTCGCCAGCCGCATCCATGGCGGCGTGAATGGCCGCGGTGATATCGGACTTGATTCGATCCTTCATCGGGCATGCTGGAGTGGTCAGCTCGATGGTCACCCGGACCGACTTGGCGTCGGATTCGATCTCCTTCACCATCCGCAGGGTCACAAGATCCTTACCCAGATCGGGATCTGGCACGGTTCGAAGGGCGTCGAGAGCGGCATCTTTCGAGAGTGGCATGGGGTGGAGATGGTAGGGGGAGATTCGAATTTCCGGTGATCCGGTGCGTCGGGAGGGGCCTTCGAGGACCGATGATGGGGGGGTTCACCGTTCCCGGTCGCAATGCGTCCGGGGCTCATTCGTTGACGAGAGGTCGCTGCTCGGGTGGCGGCCAGCCACAAGGAGAGGACATGACCATCTATCGTTTCCGTACTGCATCGCTCATTATTGCTGCGGCCCTCGTGCCGACCAGCGCCGTCCTTGCTCAGGAGACTCCGGGTCGGGGCGAGCCACCACCCACGCGGCCATCCGGCGGCGAGCGAACCCCCGGTGATCGCGGTGCTGCTCCCGACCGCGGCGCGGCTCCTGATCGCGGTGCTGCTCCTGATCGCGGCGCTGCGCCAGGTCGAGATCGTGCTCCCGTCCGCGGCGCCCCGCGCGAAATGCTGCGAGGCGGCGAGGCGGAGGTTCACGCGTGGCTCAAGGCCGTTGATGACATCGCCCGCGATCTCTCTGAAGAGCAGCTCGCTCGGATCAAGGTGCTCCGGGACGAGTGGAAGCAGACCAACGACAAGTGGCGCGATGAGAACAGCCAGAAGATGCGCGATCTCCAGCGGAAGCTCTCGGAAGGTCGCCGTGATGGCGGTCGACCCGATCCCGCGCTCATGGATCAGATGCGACTGCTGATCGAGTCCCGTCCGAAGTTCGATGAGACTCGGACCAAGATCTCCCAGGTCTTCACACCGGAGCAGGTCGTGGCCCATCGAGAGGCCTTCCAGAAGCAGATGGCGGCGCTCACTCCGATCGAAGGCGGCCCGCGCGGTCGCGGTGGCCAAGGGTCACCAGCAGGTCCCGGTGGCGACGGAGTCCGTGGTCGCGGCGGCGCGGGCGGAGAGCGTCCCGGCCGCGGCATGCCCGGCGGTACAGGCGCAGGCGCACCTCCGCGCGGCGGCGACACTCCGAGCGAGACGCCGTCGGCCAAGTGATTGAACGAACACACCCACCCACGAGCAGCGCGATTCGCTGCTCAGGAATGCCAAGAGCCCCGCGGTCATGACGATCGCGGGGCTCTTCGTTGGTCGGCGGCTTCATTGCGTGCCGAGCGCTGATCAGCTTCCGCCGAAGATGCGGATGTCGTCATAGGACTCGACCACCGTCGGGCCGAAGTTGCCGCCGTTGGTGAAGTCGCTGGTGATGATGTTCGTGACCGGAGTCGAGGTGCTGCCCGGTCCATCGGTCCGTGAGAAGTAGATTCCATCGCGTCCGGCGCTGATGACCACGAAACGACCTCGTGCGACTCCGCTCGTCACCGGCTGCGAGGGGTTACCCATACCCGCATGCCGGATGACTTGAGCGAAGAAGGTGTTGCCGGTTCCCGCGCCGCCATCATTGCCGGTGGCGTTGTTGCCGGAAAGCAGGCTCAGATCCGTCTGATCGCGGCCCAACTCGCCGAGGAAGGTCGAGTTGGTGTACGGGGTCATCGAGTAGCGACCGAACTGCGCTGGCGCTGTGGCACTCAGCACATCGCCGACCAGCGGCCCGGTTCCGCGCGCCGCTCGGACATAAATGATCGGCTGGCCCCAAGCGTCCACGAGGTCGGGAAGACCTTGGAGACCAGGCGCGTTCGGATTGAAATCAAGCTCACCCAACTGACCCTGCACCGCCACCAGTTCCGTTGGCTTGGCATTGAAGAAGCGGTCGTACTGCTTGCCTGCGATCCGAGGTCCGCGACCTGAGACCATCTCGTTCAGGTTGACCTTGAGATCGAGTGTGCCGCCCTGTGGTCGCTGGAAGGAAACCGTCACCCATCCGTTGCCAGAGGTCAGGCTTGCCCACTCCGCCGCAGTGACATCGTCGGAACGCACGCCACCGCCAAGCAGGTGGAGCAGCGCATTCTCCATGCCACTGATTCGCGCGACACCGCCATTCTGGGCGGCATCGAAGGCGAGGACATCCTCGGGAATGACCCCGGGCAGGTAGCCGACCTGCTGCTGGAAGAGGCTGCACGCATCAGCGAACTGCTGCATGAGCGCTTGGGTCGCAGCCTTCTTCGATCGCTGCGAGATTGCTCCGAGCGCCGGCAGCAGGATCCCGATGAGAAGGGCGATGATGCCGATGGCGACGAGGAGCTCGGTCAGCGTGAAGCCGAGCGGTCGACGAGATGAATGTGCACGACGCATAGGGACGGTCTCCCGAGGAAACTGCCCGGGCCTGACCTTCGCGATCATCGCGATGTGGCGCAGCACGAGCGGGGCGAAACGGGCCTTGGCCTCGTCACGCTCATCCGCTGACTCAGGAATACTAGCGTCCAGCCGCGGGATTGGAAGGGAATGTTGGCGACTTTGGGCAGCTACCGGGCCCAGGGCAGTTGCCCGCGCGCATCGAGTTGCCGCAATCCTTCGTAGACCGCGCAGGCGACCGCCGTCGCCAGATTGAGGCTTCGGGCACCCTCGATCGGGCGCATCGGCAGCGAGAGGCGGTGTTCGGGAGAGTGCTCACGGTCCACCCAGTCGTGGAGCTCCTGCGGGACTCCGCCATTCTCTCGACCGAAGAGGAGGAAATCCCCGCGATCGAAGGTCGCCTGCCAGTGGGGGCGCGTGCCCGCGGTGGTGTAGAGGAAGAGGCGCTTTGGTGCCTCGCGAGCGAGGAAGGCCTCCCACGACTCATGCTCGCGGCAGTCGACGAGGTGCCAGTAGTCGAGGCCGGCGCGGCGCCGCGCCTTCTCGCTCATGCAAAAGGCGAGCGGATGAATGAGGTGCAATCGGCACTCCGTGGTCGCACAGGTGCGTCCGATGTTGCCCGTGTTGTTGGGAATCTGGGGCTGAAAGAGCACCACATTGAGGAGCGGTTCAGGGGTCATGGTGGCGGGGGCCTTCGAAGGCGCATGGGCAGCGATCGCTCCACCGACTTGATCCAGAGGGGCGTTCCATCATCACGGGAGCCCGCGCGAATCTCAATGATGGCGCGCACCGTGATCACCTCGTCGCCGCCTTCGGGTGCAAGAACAACGCGAAGGCTCCGCGATGATCCACCCTCAGGAGGGGAGGACCGCGGATCCTCAATCTCCGGCATGCTCGCTTGATCCGGACCGATCAGGTCGACGATGCGCAGCGAGGCGGGTGGTGTGGTCAGCGCCGGCCAGTTCGAGAGCGACGCGGTGAAGACGAGGGTTTCTCGAAGGAAGCGAGGTTCCTGCGAGTGATGAGCCATCAGCACGACTGCACCCGGAACATCGGAGAGGGTCTCGAGGACTTGCGCGATCAGTCGCTCTCGAGAAGTGTCAGTCGCGGCATCGCCTGTGGGCGGGGCCATTTCCGCCATGAGTCGGTTGATGCGCTGATGATCCCGGTTGCCGATGACGCCGGTCGCAACGACACTTCGAAGGGAGCGATCGAGCAGCCATTCAAGGTCACTCGGGGAGAGTTGGCCGTCTCGCATCCGAGTGAAGGCAATGGTCCACGCCCGCTCGTCGCCGCGCTCGAGTGCTCCAGCGAACGACCCGAGGGAGCGCTGGTTGACGATCCACGCGTTGGCCCGGCGAGGGAAGTCCAACGGTGTGCCGACCATCACGACTGCTGCGACGAGCACCAGCAGAACGCCGGTGATCAGCGAGCGGACTCGCACGCGTCGCGGACCGACCTCCACATGCCCGGCGAGCATCTTGCCACATTCCGGACAGCGGCTCGTCGCTTCAAGCGTCATGCCGCGCAGATCGAAGCGGCAGCGCGTGCAGAAGGGGGTGACGCCGATCGACCGGCCACGGAGGGCTCGGGCGATGAGCATGCCGCCGGTCATGGCGACGAGCACCATGACCGCCATCAGGGCCACCATCGCGAACAGACCGAACGGTGTGGGAAGCGGCGTCAACATCAGGTGACTGCGAAAGGTCGCTCGAGCGCCCGTCGGGGGCGCGGTCCGCCTGCACCCGCCGCGATTTGAGCGTACACTTCGCCCTCTGGAATCACGACCATGAAGGAAGTTCTCTTCGCCAACGCTCTCTGGCTCGCGTTTCTCTCCGCATGGTGCATCCTCTACTTCTGGCAGAGGGGTGCCGACAAGAAGAGTGGCGGCCATCGATACCCGCCCTATGTCGAGCCGGCGGATTGACGCTGAACCACGGCCGGAGTTCTTGCTCGGCTGTCGGCCATCGCTTCGAGCCCCAGTAGCTCAGTTGGATAGAGCACCGGTTTCCTAAACTGGAGGTCGCGCGTTCGAGCCGCGCCTGGGGCGTTTCGCAGATCCTGGATCGACTCGGGGACAAGCACGGGCGAGAGTCCGGTGTTATTGATTGCAGATTGGTCGAGGTCGCCACGGAACAGAAGCCGAATCGGGTCCGACAACACCCTTTGTTGCCACCATCGCCGCGAGCAGCGCGGGGCTCCGTCGGCACAGGCGCAGGTGGAAGTGAGAATTGAAGAGCATTCCCCGCAACCGCGGTGGCCCGATGGGGCTGGCGGGCTACCCTGTGAGGGTCGCCGCGAGGTCTGCGAACCACGCGAGATCGAACTCGGAGAAGAGAAGCATGAAGGGCATTGCGAAGGTCCTGTCCATCACGCCTGTGGTCTGTCTCGGCGCACTCGTGGGACGCATGGCGATGGTGCCGAACGCCGAGGCCTCACCGCGCGGCGATGAGGGTGGCGTGGCAGGCATCGGACCCGATGTGATCGTCGGCATGATCTCCGACCTCTTCAACTTCGGCGCCGTGGGACCGATCGCGGCGTACGGAATCGGCACTGTCTCCTGCAACCTCGGCGATCAGGAGCTGAAATGGTGCTCGAACAATGTCAGCGGTTTCTGCACCAACACGCAGCATCCGGTCATCGCACAGAACATGTACCGGCTGAAGAACGGGCGGCTCGAGCAGATCGGCATGAGCTGGGTGAAGCATGGCTTCTGTGCACTCGATGGCGGTCTTTGCGGCTCCTGCATCGCATCGTCGATGGGATGCAGCGCCCTCGGCGTTGGCTGCTCCGATCCATACTCCGGTTCGCTGAATGGCGTGCAGTCGCTGCTCGGCCCTCGATCGCAGATCAATCCCGTCACGGGCATCTTCCCCTATCCCTTCACGGCGCCTCCCGCAGGCGGCGCGCTCGGGCGGCGCGTGCAGGTGCCGCTGTCGGCTCTCGATCCGACGCTCAACTCTGGTGCTCTCTTCTTCGCCGAGGGTCACTACATCGCCGCGGATGACGCCGCCGCCGGAAATGCCAACAACAACGCCTCGTATCGCCGCTTCTCCGTGGGCGATCTCGCCGCGAATGGCGCCTACACCCTCTCAATGCAGGAGTCGACTTTCACCCAGACGCATGCGATCTACGCGTGGCGTGATCACGGCCTCGGGATCGGCGTGCCCGATCCATCGGTTCATATCCAGACACTGGACATCGAGGACGACGGCCGCTTCATCATCGGGTCCAAGGTCACCGACAACGGCAACGGCACCTGGAGCTACGAGTACGCCATCTTCAACCAGAATTCCGACCGCGCCGCGCGAGGCTGGCGTGTGGCTCGACCTGATGGCGTGACGGTCACGGCTCAGGATCAGAACATCGTCAATCACCACTCGGGCGAGCCGTACTCGACGCTCCCGTGGACGATGACGCTCGCGTCGGAGGCGATCCTCTGGGCGACCGAGGCGTTCGATGTCAACGCCAATGCCAACGCGCTGCGCTGGAGCACCATGTTCAACTTCCGCTTTGTGGCGGATACGCCGCCAGTGGCGGGCAGTGCGGTGCTAGAGCTCTTCAAGAGCGGCGTGGCGTCGGACCCCGTCGTCTCAGTACCGGTTCCGTCGGCGCCGATTCTTCTGTGCCCAGCGGACCTCAACAACGATGGCTTTGTGAACGGCGCCGACCTCGCGATCATTCTCGGAGCCTGGGGAACAACCGGACCCGGTGATCTGAACAACGACGGCGTCGTGAACGGCGCCGATATCGCCATCGTGCTTGGAGCGTGGGGCGATTGCTGATACAACGCGCGTGAAGCTCAGCCCGTCGCCGCGCCTCTTCCAGCCGCGGCTGCATTGCCTTTCCTGGAGAAGTCTCTGATGAACTTGATCGGTCGCCTCATCGTGCTCACCTCACTCGCGTCCGTGGCTGTGGCAGTTGGCCGCCTCGATGCCCAGCCCCGAGTCGCCGCAGACGATGATGGCGGCGTCGCTTCGGTCATTGGTCCCGATGTGATCATCGGCGCGATGCCGGACATCGGCAAGTACGGCACGGTCAATGGCATCTCGGCCTATGCGATCGGCACGACCTCGTGCAACATCGGCGATCAGGTGCTCTTCTGGTGTGATGCCGATGTCCCCGGGCTCTGCACCAAGGACCAGCACCCGGTCATCGCGCAGAACATGTATCGGATCGTGGACGGCCGCTTCGAACAGATCGGCATGAGCTGGGTGAAGCACGGCTTCTGTGCGCTCAGCGGCACGCTGTGCGGGCCGTGTCAGGCGACCAACTGCGACACGCTTGGCGTGGGATGTTCCGATCCCTACAGCGCGAGCCTGAACGGAAGCACCACCTGGCTTGGGCCCCGTTCGCAGATCAATCCCCTGACCGGCGCGTTCCCGTATCCCTTCTCGGCACCGGCTGCCCCGAACATCATCGGTCGACGCATTCAGGTTCCCATCGATGCGCTCGACCCCGCTCTCAACTCGGGTGCCATCTATATCGGCGAGGGCCACTACATCGCGGCGGATGACGCGGCGGCGGGCAATGCGAACAACAACGGCGCCTATCGGCGCTTCACGGTGGGTGCCTTCTCGAGCGGCTCCTACACGCTCAGCTTCGTGGGGCCAACGGTGCAACAGCGCCACGCGATCTATGCGTGGAAGGATCATGGTCTCGGCGTCGGCATCCCCGATCCCGATGTCGTCATTCAGGAGATCGATGTTCCCGGCGACGGTCGCTTCATCGTCGGCTCGAAGGTGAGCGTCAACGGCAACGGCACCTGGAGCTACGAGTACGCCGTCTTCAATCAGAATGTCGACCGGGCCGCAGGGTCGTGGTCAATCCCGGTGGCGCCCGGTGTAACGGTCACCAATCAGGGCCAGACGATCATCAATCACCACTCGGGCGAGCCCTACTCGACCGATCCGTGGGTGATGTCGGCATCCGGGAGCGAGCTGCTCTGGAGTACCCAGACCTTCGCCCAGAATGCGAACGCCAACGCGCTGCGTTGGAGCACCATGTTCAACTTCCGCTTCGTGGCCGATCAGCCGCCCGTGACCGGTGCCGCATCGATCGGACTCTTCAAGCCGGGCGAGGAAAGCTCTGTGTCAGTGAATGTGCCGGTGCCCGCGACACCCGAGGTCGAGGTCTGCGTCGGCGACCTCAATGACAGCGGCACCGTCGACGGCGCTGATCTCGCGATTCTGCTCGGGCAGTGGGGAGGCTCCGGCAGCGGCGACCTCGATGGCAGCGGAAGCGTCGATGGCGCCGATCTCGCGATCCTGCTGGGCGCGTGGGGGCCGTGCCCGTAAGCCGCGAGCGTCCAATGGCGATGGGCGGGCTCGAACCGCCGACCTAGGGTTTATGAATCCCTCGCTCTAGCCAGCTGAGCTACATCGCCGGGGCGGGAGAGTGTAGCCGAAGAGCGCCCATCGGGGTCTTGCTCAACGGCCATGGTCTTGTCCGTCAACGCCGGAAGGCGAGGCGGATCCGCGCGGCGAGAGCTGTGGCTGGATCGCCACTTTGAAGTGGCTCGTTGCGTCAGGCGTGCGTCGCGTTCGCGACCTCGGCGGGGCGGTGCCAGCGTGCAATCGCGGGTTCGTTCGCCACCTCCGGCCTCACGCGGCAGAGGGCCGCGGCCACCAGTCCCGCAAAGAGCGGCTGGGGCCTGAGGGGTCGGCTCGTCAACTCCGGGTGGAACTGCGCCCCGATGAAGTATGGGTGTGCGTGCGCGGGGAGTTCGACGACCTGCATCACCGGGAACTTCGGATGCCGGCCGCTGAAAACGAGTCCCGCCCCGGTCAACGCTTCGATGTGCGCCGGGTCGACTTCGTAGCGATGGCGGAAGCGCTCCCGCACCAGCGGCTGCCCGCCGAAGAGGAACGAGGCGAGTGTGCCGGGCTCGATGACCACATCCTGCGCCCCGAGTCGCATGGTGCCGCCCATGATTCCCTCGATGCGCTTCTGCTCGGGCAGCTCGGAGATGACCGGGTAGGGAGTCGCTGGATCGAGCTCCGTGGTGTTCGCGCCATCCCAGCCAAGCACATGCCGAGCGAACTCGATGACGGCCACCTGGAAGCCGAGGCAGATGCCGAGGAAGGGAAGTCCCTTCGTTCTGGCCCACTCCACACAGCGGATCTTCCCTTCGACGCCGCGCACCCCGAAGCCGCCGGGCACGATGATCGCATCGCAGCCGGCGAGCGCCCGCCCTGCGTCATCGAGCGTGCGAATGTCACTCGTGTCCAGCCACGCAACCTCAACTGAGGCGGAGAGATGAATCCCGCAGTGCTCGATCGCCTTGTCGATCGATGCATAGGCGTCTCGAAGCGAGGCGTACTTGCCGGCAATGCCGATGCGCACGGCATGGCGACGAGGCGCGGCGAGCTTCGCGCTGAACTCGCCCCAGCGGCGCCGGGCGTCATCTTCATGCTGGGCGTGCACGCGGTCATGCAGGCCGAGGATCGAGAGAATCTCGCGGTCGAGGCCCCCCGCGCGCATGGCGTCGGGAATGACATAGATCGACTCTCGATCGTGCATCGAGAAGATGCGCTTGATCGGGACATTGGAGAACATCCCGATCTTCTGCATCACCTTGTCCGAGACGGGGTTCTTCGCGCGGCAGGCGATGAGCTGCGGTTGGATGCCAGCCTCCATCAGTCGCTTGATGCCCAACTGCGCCGCCTTCGACTTCTGTTCTCCGAGAATCGTCGGTTCAAGGATGTAGGTGAGCGCAACGAAACAGGTCGAATCCGGCCCCTCCTCGAAGGCGAGCTCGCGCAGCGCCTCGATGTAGAAGCCGTTCTCATAGTCGCCTGCGGTGCCACCCACTTCGACGAAGACGACATCGGCGGGGCGACCGCCGGGCCCGCCGGTCATGGCGAGTTCTCGAAGGCGCATCTTCACGGCGCCGGTCACATGCGGAATCATCTGCACATCGCGCCCGAGATAGCCGCCGCGCCGCTCTCGCTCGAGAATCTCCGTGTAGATCTGGCCTGCGGTCACGAAGTTCCGTCTCGAGAGATCCTGATCGAGAATCCTCTCGTAGGTGCCGAGATCCATGTCGGTCTCGAGACCGTCATCGAGCACGAAGACTTCGCCGTGCCGGAATGGGTTGAGCGTGCCCGAGTCGATGTTGAGGTAGCCCTCCATCTTGATGGGTGCCACCTGGAGGCCCTTGTCCTTCAGCAGCTTGGCGAGCGAACTCGAAAAGATTCCCTTGCCGAGACCGCTCATGACGGTGCCGATCACCACCACGAAGCGCGTGCGTCCGCGCTGGTAACCCGCCGGTGCCGGGGAAAACCACTCGCCTGCTTCCTGCGAATCGCTGAACTGCGACAAGAAGCCAGTTCCGGAATCAGGCCTGGTCGCGTCGCGGCGTTCGCTGAGGGGCATGTCTGATCGTAACGCGCCGGGCCTCGCATGAACAAGGGCGGATTGCCCATCCAAGTCGCTATCGTGGGCATATGCGACGAATCAAGGTGATGGGACCAGGCTTGAAGTGGACAAGGTGTGGCCTTCGACGGGGTGGCTTGGCCGAGGGACAGGCGACATCGGCGGTGGCCGATTGCGGTGACTCGGGTCTTGGCGACCCGGCGACAGTCGGGCGATCGGCAGGCGCGTGGTCACCTCTGGCGCGCTCCCTTCAAGTGATCGGCGGGAGCCTCGCGGTCGTCGCCCTCGCCGTCGCTGCACTCCAGGCGACACCGCGCGCCACGGCGGCTGAGGAGACGGCATGGGGCGAG
Organism: Phycisphaeraceae bacterium; assembly: GCA_019636735.1. Lineage (NCBI taxonomy): Bacteria > Pseudomonadati > Planctomycetota > Phycisphaerae > Phycisphaerales > Phycisphaeraceae > Phycisphaeraceae bacterium. Next base: position 155,273 of record JAHBWY010000006.1, on the reverse strand, counting down.
TGGGGCTGCGGCCGCATGATGGAAGTCGCCGGGGAGCGGGGGCGCGGAGCCTTCGACCCTGCGACCGGAGCGGACAATCGCAACTGGGCGCCCGATCCGCTCGTTGAGTACCGACACCTTCGGCTTGATCTCGACTTGGTCGACATGGACCGCGCACGCTTCGAAGGCTTGGCGACCTATCGGATCGCGCCGATCGGCGTGCCTGTGCAAGGCCTCACCCTCGACTGCGCCGGTCTCGATGTGAAGTGGGTCCGCTGGGGCAAGGGCATGGCGAACGCCGGGGAGGAGATCGAGTTCTTCCACGATGGTCCAAAGCTGGGGATCCGCTTCGCCGAGCCATTGCCGCCACGCGAAGTCGAAGTCGCGATTCGCTACTCGGGCGACCGGCCGGCGCAGGGGCTCATCTTCACGCCATCACTCGGGTCCGGCGAGGGGACCGATGCGCCGGAAGTGCATTCACAGGGGCAGGCGGAAAGCAATCACCACTGGTTCCCATGCCACGACTTCCCGAATGTTCGTGTGGCGGTGGATTTCTACATCACGGCCCCGAAGGGGCTGCTGGTTTCAGGGAACGGAGCGTTGATTGAGCGGCGAGATTCGCCGGTCGGCGGAGTGACGGGCGCTGCGCCGGTGGGCGAAGCCCGCGAACTCTGGCATTGGCGGCAGGCGGAGCCGATCGTGCCCTACCTCGTGGCGATCGTCGCGGGGCGCTTCGCGCGCGTGCCGCTTGAGGCACCCGAGTCCGGGGTGTCGATGCATGTCTGGGTGCCGCCGGAGCGCGAAGGCGATGTCGAGCGCACCTTCGGCAACACCGACGCGATGATGCGCCTCTACGAGCATGTCTTCGGACAGAGGTACCCATGGGCGCGCTACGACCAGCTTGTCGTCCGCAACTTCGGTGCGGGCGGCATGGAGAATGTGGCGGCGACCACGCTCCACCCGGGCTCCCTCTTCGATGAGATCGCGGGTGAGGAGGAGGATCTCGACGGCCTCGTCTCCCATGAGCTCGCGCATCAGTGGGCAGGCGATCTGGTCACCTGTCGAACATGGGCGCACATCTGGCTCAATGAGGGGTGGGCGACCTATGCCACCGCGCTCTGGTTCGAGGAGCGCGACGGCGAAGTCGGCTACTTCGATTCGATGGTCGGCAACTTCGGTGTCGCGCAGCGCGACTCGACCAACAACCAGCTTCCGATGGTGAGTCCGATCTATCGCAATCCGTGGGAGACCTTCAGCCGTGCAGCCAATCCCTACACCAAGGGGGCGAGTGTGCTGCACATGCTGCGGGAGCGGCTGGGTGAGGAGATCTTCTATGACGGCACGCGCCGCTACATGGCCGCGCACGCAGGCGGGCTCGCTGAGACCGATGACTTCCGCAAGGCTCTCGAAGCGGCATCGGGCACCAGTCTCGAGTGGTTCTTCGATCAGTGGTGCCTGCGGCCGGGCTCGCCCAATCTGAAGGCGACCGTCAGGTACGACGCGGAGTCGCGGGCGCTCACTGTCCGCGTCGAGCAGACACAGAAGATCGACGAGCGCACCCCGGCCTTCCGCTTCGATCTGCCGATCTACATCGAGACGGCGAGCGGGGCGAGGACCATGCCTTGGGAGATCCGTGAGCGCGTTGCGGAGCGCCGCTTCGATCTCGACGGACCGCCGACGATGGTGGCGATTGATCCGCGCTTGGCCACGCTGAAGACGCTCGAAGTGGACATGGAGACCAAGCTGCTCACGGCGGCGGCGTGGCGCGGCCCTACGCAGGCGGCGCGGCGGTTTGCGATTGATGCACTGGCGTCCCGCAGCGAACCCGCATCACTCGACATGCTCATGGATGTTGCCACGGCGGTGGGGGCGCCGCGCACCAGTCGGCGCCGCGCAATCGAGGCGCTTGCGGATTTCGGAACTCCGGAAGCGCTTGCAAAGCTGATCGACCTCTTCGATCGCGGGGAGGCCGATCCGCGCGTGCGACTGGCGCTCGTTCGCGCCTTGCAGAAGCAGCCGAAGGATGATGCCGCAGAGCGCCTCGAGAAGGTGGCGCTGCATGATCGCAGCTACCAGTGCCGCGCCGCCGCAGCGAGCATCTTGGGATCGATCAAGGCGAGTGATCGGGCGGAGGTGCTCCTCACCCTCACGAAGCAGCCGAGTCACCAGGAGCGCATCAGGGGCGCGGCGATCGAGGCGCTCGTGGCCATCGAGGACCTTCGGGCGATCGAGCCGGCGCTCGCCTTGGCGGCGCGGGGCAACTTCGATCGGGCTCGCCCCGATGCGATCCGCGCCCTCGCGAAGCTGGGCGGCATGGCCGAGTCGGCCGACCGGGACCGCATCATTCAGGCACTCCTGCCGATGCTCGATGACCCCGAGCGTCGAAGCCGCGACGCGGCGGGCGAGGCGCTCGCCACGCTTCGTGCGACGGAAGCCACCGATCGACTCCAGGCGATCGCCTCAAGCGACCGTGACCCGGGGCGGCGAGAGCGAGCGGAGCGATGGCTCAGGGCGATTCGCGGCGAAGAGCCTGCTCAAACGCCGTGAGCTGCTCAGGCGTGTCGATTCCGTGCACGGCTGCTTCGGCCACGGCGACTGCAATCGGATAGCCGTGCTCGATCGCCCGCAGTTGTTCGAGCTGCTCCGTGCGCTCGAGCGGTGACTCTTCGAGGGCGACGAAGGTGGCGAGGAAGGGGCGTCGGTAGGCATAGAGACCCACATGGCGCAGCAGCGCCGCGTGGGTCGAGTCGGCTGCGTCGCGAGGTTGATCGTCGCGTGCAAAGGGAATCACACTTCGCGAGAAGTAGAGGGCCCGGCCGCGGCGATCGACAACAACCTTGACAAGGTGCGGGCTCTTCGGATCTTCGCCGTGCGAAAAGGGTGACGCGATGGTCGCCATCGGCACGCCCCGGCCCGCGGCGCGAAGCGCCTTGACGGCGCGCTCAATCAGCGACGGTTCGAGGCCAGGCTCATCGCCCTGCACATTCACGATGACATCTTCGTGGAGGGTCGCCGCGACTTCGGCGATCCGGCTCGTTCCGTTGGGATGATCGCCCCGAGTCATGACAACCTCGCCGCCGAAGGCCTTGACGGCGGTCGCGATTCGTTCATCGTCGGTGGCGACGATCACGCGCCGGGCGACCGTCGCGGCTCGCTCGTGCACATGCTGGATCATTGGCTTTCCCAGGATCGGCGCGAGCGGCTTGCCGGGAAAGCGGCTGCTGGCGTAGCGAGCAGGAATGACGACGGCCACATCTCGCATGTTGGGCTCACCACCTGCCTGGGTACCGGCGCGGAGGCCGGCGATGCCGGAGCTCAGCTCAGATCCTTGAGGAGCCCATCGAACTCCTTGCGCTTCGCACGGATGTCGCGGAAGGAGATGTCGCGCCGCATGATGACCGAGCAGATCTCCACGGCTTCTTTCGCCAGCGCGATGCTCTTCTCCTGCTTCGCCTGGGCGGCCAGGCTGGTCATGAGGTCATAGCGGATGTCGAGCTCGAGTTCGCTGGTGGTTGCGTCGATAGCGCTGATCGCCTCTCGGAACTCACCAATCGCCTCGTTGTGCCACCCCTCGGCGGCGAAGCAGCGGCCCAGCATCTGAGCGCCATAGACGCGCAGTCGCGGCTCTTCCTTGGCCGCTTGGAAGAAGGCCATGGCATCCTCGATCTTGCCGAGTTCGAGGGCGACGCGACCCGCTTCCGCGCGGAGCTTGCGATCAGTCGGATACTTGGCAATGCGATCGGTGTAGTCCGCGAGCTCCGTTTCGAGCAGGCGGCGGCGCGCGGCGGCTGCGGCCTCGGTTGAGGCGGCGTCGGCGGGGTTGGCCGACGCAGACTCCTCGAGCGCCTTCACTTCGCGCCGCATGTGTGTGAGCCGAATGTCATTGGCCGCCGCTCGCAGCGCAAAGTCGCTGGTTCGAGCGAAACCCGCCTCGTACACCTCGATCGCCTTGAGTTCCGCCTCGGGCGTCTGCTGCCGCTTGAGAAGCTGCGCGTAGCGACGGATCGCCTCGAGCGAAAGAGGATTCTCCTCGAACTCCTTCTTTGCTCGCTCGAGGTTGCGCGACTCGATGTCGGCGTTGCCCGAGAGGCTCTCCGCCTCTTCGAGGGCGCGTTGCTTGTCGGCGTCTCGGATGTTGGCGCGGAAGCCGCCCTCCTGGTTCGCATTCTGCTGATAGCCGCCCTGCTGGATGGCACGCTGAGCGGTGAGCTGCTTGATCTCATCCATCAGCTTGCTGTCGGAGGGATCGAGTCGATAGGCCTCCTCCGCGCAGATCATCGCCTCGTCCCAGGCGTTGACCCCTTCGAAGGCATTCTTCGCCTGAATGAGAAGGCTCTTGTTCGGCTTCTTCTTGAGTTGCACGCGGACCAGGTTCAGCACCTTGGGTGCGGCCCATGAGCCGAACTCGCTCAGGTCGACACCGATCTCGGCCACGCCGACGCCGCGCTCCAGCATGCGCAGTGCGCCCTGCGCGTTGTTGAGGTCCTTCATCCACGCGAACTCGGCGGCGGCAAAGCGGCCGACGGCTGTGCCGTCATCGATCTGCCTCAGGTCCTTGCTGCTCGCGGCGCGCCCGCCGCCGGTCACATAGCGGACGGCGGCTTCATACATGTGCTGGTGCGCCACCATGTTGGCCGGGTCGAGCCGAATGCCCTGGGCGAAGAGGAGCAGCGCGTAGTCATAGCTCGACGAATTCGCCTGGGTCTCGGCGTGCTCGAGGAACTTCCGAGCCTTGTCGGGCTGCGGCTGGAAGCCCTTCGATGCGCTGCCGCCACTCTCGCTCTTCTTGAACTTGAAGAACACGCGGACTCCTTCGGGGACTCGCTGGGACAACCGTGCCTGCACCCGGCGGCTCCGAGGCGCGCAGGCGCTTCGAATTGCCGGATGGAGCAAGGTATGGCGGCCGTGCCGCTGGGTCAACGCGGGCACGATTCCGGGGCCTTTCGAGCGTCGCGTAGCATGTGGCCGTGAAGGAGATCGCCACGCGCAAGATCGTGCTCTATCCCGCCCCGGTGCTGCGACGGAAGGCCATGTCGGTCGCGACCGTCGATGACTCCATTCGAGCGCTGGTGGAGGACATGTTCCGCGTCATGCGCGATGAGGAGGGGGCGGGCCTGGCTGCTCCACAGGTCGGCGAGAGTCTTCGCATCTTCGTGACGGAAGCGCGGCCCGATGAGCGGGAGGAGGCGGGTGTCTACATCAATCCGATCGTCGAGAAGGCGGAAGGCGAACTCGACTCGATGAACGAGGGGTGCTTGAGCCTGCCCGAGATTCGAGGGGACATCAGGCGACCGTTGTCAGTCACGCTCTCATGGAGCGACCTCGACGGCGTTCGGCACCAGCGTACGCACTCGGGAATGCTCGCCCGCGTCTGGCAGCATGAGTGCGATCATCTTGATGGCGTGCTCATCATCGATCGCATGGCACCGGCTGACCGGCTTCGCGCCCGGAAACCGCTCAAGGCCCTCGAGCGTGATGCGGCGCAGTGAAGTGAGAATGGCACTCGTGAGCCGAGGTGCGCAGCAGTGACCGGCGGTGAGCCCAAGGGTCCGCCGATCGTCTTTCTCGGGTCGGGGGCGTTCGGCCTGCCCGGCCTTGAGAGCCTCGCGGCCACGGGGCGTGTGGCGCTGGTCGTCTCGCAGCCCGATCGCCCCGCGGGGCGAGGCCAGCGCTCGCAGGCGACGCCGATCTCGGAGCGAGCTTTGGCCCTTGGGCTTCCGCTTCTTCGCAGTGAGAATGTCAATCTGGCGCCGGACCTCGATCGCATCAGGGGCGCCGCGCCGATCTTCGTCGTGATCGCCTTCGGTCAGAAGCTTGCGCCGGAGTTCGTCGAGGGTCGTTTCGCCATCAACCTGCACGGCTCGCTCCTGCCCCGTTGGCGCGGTGCGGCACCGATCCAGCGTGCGGTGATGGAGGGTGACCGCGAGGTCGGCGTGACGGTCATTTCGATTGCCGAGCGCATGGACGCGGGTGTGATCTATGCCTCCGCGACGACGACGGTGGGCGCCGCGGAGACGGCGGGGGAGCTGCATGATCGGCTAGCGCAGCTCGGGCCCGCGGTGATCGACGAGGTGCTGGCGAAGCATGCGGCGGGCGCGGTGCATGGAGAGGCTCAGGACCCCTCGCTCGTGACGCGCGCGAAGAAGCTCTCTCGGGCCGATGCATGGGTCGATCTGTCACAGCCGGCGAGGCTGGTGGCAGCGCGGATCAATGGCCTTTCCCCGTGGCCTGGATGTGAGGCGACGATCGATGGCGCGCCCATCAAGCTCCTGCGGGCGAGAGTCGTTCGGGCGGGCGGTGGGAGCGGAGTCGAGGGTGGTGTTGCTGGTAGTGGAGGCTCTGTCGGCGGTGGGAGCGGAGTGGAGGGTGGGAGTTTTGCGGGCGAGGCGCCTGAAACGGTCGGCCAGCGCGCGGCGGGCCTCTCCGCGATTGGCACCACTCGAGGCGACGGGATCGTCCGCTGCGGAGAGGGCGAAGTTGAACTTCTCGAAGTGCAGCCGCCCGGAGGTCGCGTCATGTCATTTGAGGCTTGGCGACGCGGCCGTGCCCGGGGCGAGTCGCCGACCGCGGGCGTGCTTCAACTCCGCTCCGAACCGCGAGTGTGACGGCTCAAGCAAAGAAATCGACCATGGAGCGCTGTCGCACGACGACCAGCTCGGTTGCCGCGTGCATGGCCCGGGCGCTCGCTGCGGCAAGCGGCGCGGCGCCCGCGTCATCGCCCTGCGTGGGGCGACCGACGGTCATCGAGCCGGGCACCGGCTGGCTGAAGGGCTCGGACGCAACGGCGGCGCGTGCCGCTGCCGCGTTCGTTTCGGACACGGTCGCCCGACGGTCGAGGGCGCTCTCGAATCTGTTTCGCTCGAGGAGCGAGCGCGTGGCTTCAAGAGCCATGTCCGAGGCGCCAAGCTCGTTTCGCAGTCGCTCGACCTCAGCGAGAGCGCGCTCTTCCAGCATTCGATCGGCGCGGAGCATGGCTGCGTCGGCTGGCTTCACTCCGTGATGCCAGCAGTCGACGCGAGCAGGGGGTGCGGGTGGAGGTGGAGGCGGCGGCATCGGCGGCGTCTGAAGCGCCGGATGCAGCGACTGAACAGGAACGACCAACAGAACCGCCACGCCTCTACTGTGATGAGTGCAGGCCGGAACATGAGCCGAAATGCGACAAAGTGCCGGCGATGCGGTCACTCTGGTCCGGCCGTGCGGGTTGTGCGGTCTCCGGGGCCTTGCTCGCCTATGCCCGCAGGATCCGCCGTCGCTCCGCGTCGATGGACCGCAAGGGCATCCGAACATGAGCGCGTCACGCCAGGGTCCGCTGCAGCGCAGATACCGGCGCCGAATCTCGATTGCGTAGGGTCCGCGGGGTCGTGAGCGCGAGCGCCGCGCAGGTCAAGACGAGCGGGATGCACAGGACGAGTCGGAGCTTCCCAGAGTCGACTCGCCGCTGAGCGGACGCGCATCGCTGTGTCCACGGGCGATGACTTCTCGAGGTGAGAGCGCATGAACAGCGCCACGGGGCTTGTGTCCCGTGGCGCTGCGACTGTCCCGGAGTGTCGTGGGCGTTGCGGATGGATCAGAGGTACTGGAAGCGGCGCAGATGCCGCGGATCGGGACGGTGAAACCGGTGCGGGTTCGTCATGAAGCTCTCTCCCGCAGGTGAGGACCAATGCGGAAGCGTCCATGGGCTGGGCTTCGTGAACAGCATGAAGGACGCGAGCTCCAGGCCCGATGCTTCGAAGTCCTGACTCGAAGCACACGCCGGTGCATTCGGAGCGACCGAGACCTCGTCAGCGGCATTGCCCAGGATGGTGCAGTCGCGCTGCACACCAAGCACCAGGGCCACAGCAGCGGCAAGCGAGAGTGAAGCACGGACAATCGTGATGGTCCTCATGGCAAGTTCTCCTCAATCGGATTGGTAAGGGCGGCCCGCACATTGCGTGCCGTGTCAATGATCGCGACATCATTCGGCAGACTCCGCCAGGAATCCGGCATCTCCTCGCATTCGGTCCGTGCACTCTGAATCCAGTCGATCCGGCAGATCTGCAGCCAACGGGCGACCGGCTCGGACACTCTGATGTGCAGTTGAACTCTCAGATGTTGCGCGGCCGACCACACCTCCACAAGCGCTGCCACCAGCTTGGTGTCCGCGGCCGTCACCCAGGTGAGTTCGATCATCATTCGCGACTCGACCCGCAGCATCGTTCGGCAGGCCACGAGAAGAGCTCGGATGCGTCCCTCCGAGGTCAGATCTCCGATGGGAACGACAATCGCCATGGGAGGATCAGAGACCCGAGCGCTGATGTGCTGTGCTGTGGTCACCACGGGTCACTTCTCCCTCAAGCGGGCGAGGGCGGCTTCCCCAGCCGACCCATGAACTGCCCCTGAAGTCACGCGACAAACGCTGGCGAAGTCCGCAGGTTGGGCCCGCCCCGAAGTTCAGTATCAAGGCCTATAAGCACTGGCGCTGCGATGTCGTTCGCGGGACTGGCCGGGCCGGAGGGAGAGATGAGGCTGCGGCACGCTTGTGCAGCGATGGCCGTGTGGACCGATGAGAGCGATCCCTTCCGGCACCAGCAGCGAATCAGACCAATGCCGCACTCGCCTCATGACTTGGAGCATGGCTGCATGGTGCGACCCGCCGAGGTCGCAGGCCGATCGAGTGCCGGAAGCTCCAACGAATGCTCGCTCGGGTGCAGCCGGTCCCTTGATTGGCAGGAGCGCGTCTCGACCGAACCATCGCCTCTATCATCGACGCCCTCGCCGCCGCAGCTCATGCCGTCATGGCTGCCCTCGTTGCCGCAGTCATCGCTTCCCTCAGCGCCGCCATCACTTCCGCAGTCGTCGCCGACATTGCTGCCCTTGTCGCCGCAGCCAATGCCATCATCGCCCTCATCGCCGCGCCCATCTCCGCCGTCATGCACCGCACGCGCACGCCAACTTCGCAGCTCGACTACTCGCTCGATCCGGAGCGCATCGCGCGCGAGCCGGTCACACCGCGCGACTCCGCTCGCATGATGGTGGTGCATCGCGATGCCGATCGCGTCGACCATCGCACGGTGCGTGACCTGCCGGATTACCTCGGCGCGGGTGACTTGATTGTCATCAACCGCACGCGCGTGCTCGCCGCCCGCCTCAAGTTCCGCAGGGAGCGCGACGGGAAGTCTTTCGAGGGGTTGCTCGATGCGCCGCTGGGAGGCCGTTCGTGGCGCGCTCGAATCAAGCACTCGAAGCGTCTCAATCCCGGCGATCGCCTGCGCGTCGAGCCGCCGGGAGAGCTGGACCCCCATGCCCAACCCCAAGCCCAGCGCCGAGCGTCGCCCGATGCGACTGTCGTCATTGAAGGCCCCGACGCTGACTGCACCGCCATCCGCTTTGAAGGGGATGAACCCATCGACGAACTCGTCGAGCGCTGCGGCTGGACTCCGCTGCCCCCCTACATTCACCGCGCCCGTCAGGCGGATCATCGGCCCGACGACGGCGCCATCGATCGCCTCGACCGCGAGCGCTACCAGACCGTCTACGCCCGACCCGACGGGCATGGTTCGATCGCCGCGCCGACGGCGGGATTGCACTTCACTCCTGAACTGCTCGAGGCGCTCCGAGATCGCGGGGCGACCTTCGCCGATGTGCAACTGCAAGTGGGGGCGGGCACCTTCAAGCCGGTCGAAACCGAGTTTGTCGACGATCACCCCATTCACTCAGAGTGGATCCACATTCCGGGCGAGACGCTCGATGCACTCGCCGCCAAGGAGCCGAGTCGTCGGGAGGGGCGGGGGAGGGTCGTCGCCGTCGGAACCACCTCGGTGCGCACGCTCGAGAGCCTGCCGTGGCCTCCGGACGAGGCGTGGCTCACCGCAGGGTGGTCCACGGAGAGTTCGCTCATGATCCTCCCTGAAACGCCCATCCGGCGCGTCGATGCGCTGCTCACGAACTTTCACCTGCCCCGATCGAGCCTGCTCGCCCTGGTCGCCGCATTCGTCGGACTCGAGCGTCTCCACCGGCTCTATGCCGAGGCGCAGCGGGAGCGTTACCGCTTCTTCAGTTTCGGGGACGCCATGCTCATCCTCTGAAACCCTCTCGGGGGTCGAACTCAGGGGTGCGGAAGACCTCGCTTCACCCCCGAGCTGCCGCCGCCCGGCGCATGCGCCAGCAACGCGGGCCGCACCACACGGGCCGTGCCCGCCCCCCCGGACTTCGCGCCGCTCCGACCGGAGTGAGCACCGCCGGCGCGGGGGACGCGGAACCTCGTCCAGAAGCGGCGTCCGCTCTGTTCCATTTCGACCGCGAAAGCCGATACAACTGCCGCAAGGTTTGGCGACGGAGCGCGTTCCAGGTGAGGTCGTTCGATGAGGCTGAGTGAACTGATCGAGAAGGTCCCGGGGCTCGCGTGGCACGGCAGCGCCGCCGCGGGAGGCGACCCCGAGGTCACCCATGCGACCGATGATTCGCGGCGCGTCGGGCCCGGTTCGATCTTCATCGCGCGGCCGGGGCAGCGTGGTGATGGCGCGAGCTTCATTCCGCAGGCGATTGCGCGCGGTGCGGTGGCGATTGCCGCGAGCGATGGAGTGATCTCGCGTTGGCGTGCGAAGGCCGAAGTCGCGTCAAGCGGCGTGCGATGGGTGTCGACGGCAACCCCGGCGCGAAGCGCTGCGCTCATGGCGCATGCCATTGCCGGCTGGCCGGGTCGCTCGATGAAGCAGGTCGGTGTCACAGGCACGAACGGCAAGACCACCACCGCCACACTCACGCAGCAGATTCTTGCGGCGGCGGAGTGGCGCTGCGGCCTGATCGGCACCGTGAGCATTCACGATGGTGTGCGCTCGACACCGGCGACACTGACCACACCCGATGCGGAGTCGATCGTCGCCGCGCTCAGTGCGATGCGGGCCAACGGCTGTCGCGCGCTCTCGATGGAGGTCTCGAGTCATGCCCTCGACCAGGAGCGCAATGCCGGGCTTGACTTCGACGCCGCGATCTTCACGAACCTGACAGGTGATCACCTCGACTATCACGGCACCATGGAGCATTACGCCGCGGCGAAGGCACGGCTCTTCGCCTCGCTTCGTTCTGACGCGCTGGCGATCGTCAACGCGATGGACCCGTGGCATCGCCGGATGCTTGAAGATTGTTCGGCGCGGGTGATCCTCTGCGAGATCGTGGAACAGGGGCAGGTGGCCCGGAGTGATGCGATGGGGCGAATGAACGCGCAGGACCGCAGCGCGGCGGGGCTTGAAACGGCGAGCCCGGCTGGGCGAGGGAGCGCGGGAGGAAGTGCAGTAGCCCATGGCACCGCGCAGGACACGGCGGCGAACCCTGCAACTGGAACTGCGCCCGCGAGCGCTCGGCTCGCTCGCGCGTCGGTTGAGATCCACGAGATGACCATCGCCGGCGCGGCGCTCACCTTCCGAGGGCCGTGGGGGGAGTTCCGGGCAAGCGTGCCCTTCACCGGTCGACACAATGCGATGAATGCACTTCAGGCCATTGCCGCGGCGCACGCCATCGGCCTCGATGCACGGACACTTCAATCGGCCGTGACTTCACTTGCCGCGCCACCCGGACGACTGGAGCCGATCACCGCGATCGATGCGCCCTTCCAGGTCTTCGTCGACTACGCCCACACCGACGATGCGCTTCAGAATGTCCTCTCGGCGCTGCGGCCGCTGGTGACGCCACCGGCTCGACTCCGGGTCGTCTTCGGCTGCGGCGGCGATCGTGACCCGACCAAGCGCCCCCGCATGGGGCGCGTCGCATGCGCCGGCGCCGATCTCGTGACCGTGACCAGTGACAATCCTCGCAGCGAGAATCCCGAGGCAATCATCGACGCGATCATGCAGGGTGTCGAGCCGAGCGATCGCTCACGGGTGGAGCGTCAGGTCGATCGTGCCCTCGCCATCGACGCGACGATTCGCGCGGCGCGTCCCGGCGATGTGGTCGTGATTGCAGGCAAGGGCCACGAGAACTATCAGATCATCGGCGGCGAGCGGCGCCACTTCGATGATGGCGAGGCGGCGCGCGAATCGCTCGTGCGACTGGGTGTTGGTGTACGCCCGGCACGAAGTGGCGCGGAGTTGTCGGAGTGTGCCTCATGATGGACCTCACCTCGGAAGAGGCCGCGGCGGTGGTCGGCGGGCGCTGGCTCTCACCGCCGCCCGAGGGCGCTCTCCGCGGTGTCGGGATCGACTCGCGTGAATCGCTCGACGGGTTCCTCTTCGTGGCGATCCGGGGGGAGCGGCTCGATGGCCACGACTTCCTGGCCGACGCGTTCGTGCACAGGGCTCGCGCGGCGCTGATCGAACGGCCACTGGCGCAAACGCCGGGCCCGTGCCTGCTCGTCCCATCGACGCGTGCGGCCCTTACGGCGCTCGCCCGGCACACGAGGGAGTGCTTCACCGGTCGCGCGGCAGCGGTGACCGGAAGCTGCGGAAAGACCACGACGCGCCGACTGATCGCCTCGATTCTCGAGCAGATCGGCCCGACGGTGCAGAGCCCCAGGAGCTTCAACAACGACCTTGGTGTGCCGCTCACGATCCTCGCGCTGCGGTCCCATCACAGGCACCTCGTCGCCGAGGTGGGGATGAACGCGCCCGGGGAGATCGAGCCCTTGGTTCGACTGGTGCGTCCGCATGTCTCAGTCATCACGATGATCGGACATGCGCACCTCGAGCGCCTCGGCTCGGTTGAGGCGATCGCGCGCGAGAAGGCATCAATCGTGACGGGACTCGAGCCCGATGGCACGGTCGTTCTTCCGGCCGCGAGTGAGCTCGCGACTCACGCGGTGAACGAGGCGCTTGAACACCACGGTCGTTGCGCTTCGACGCCGCGCCTCACCTTCGGATTGCGGCAGGGTGATGCGAGACTCCTCTCTCGCTCCGCAGGCCCCGCGGGCGATGACATCGAGATCGCCGGGCCGTGGGGCGTCCTTCACCTGCGTCTTGCGCTCTCCGGTGAACACAACGCGATGAATGCCGTGGCCGCCGCCGCTGCCGCTCATGCACTCGGCGCCAACGCCGACGCGATCCGGGACGGCCTCATGGCCGTGCGCCCTTCGGAGATGCGTTTCGTCCGTGAATCGCTCGGCCGGTTCACGCTTCTGAACGACGCCTATAACGCGAATCCCGAGGCGATGCGCGCCTCAATCACCGCCTTCGCAGAGATCGAGCGTGGTGCCACGCGCCGGGTGACGCTTCTGGGTGAAATGCTCGAACTCGGAGCGCAGAGTCACGCGCTTCACGAATCGCTCGGGACCTGGCTCGCCTCAGCGATGGCGGGCGCACCGCCCGACCTTGCGATCTTCGTCGGCGAAGGGAGCGCCCCGATGGCCGAGAGCTTCCATCGCGCCGCGCCGGGCGCGCCGCTCGTGCGTCTGCCGGACACTTCATCGGCCAGCGTCGAGACGCTCCTTGCGGCGCTCCGGCCGGGAGACTCGGTGCTCGTCAAGGCTTCGCGTGGCGCAGCGCTCGAGAAGCTCATCGCCGGCCTGCGCGAGGAGTGTCAGGCTTCGGCGACGGCGTCGGGCGGAGGATCTTCGTCGGGGGTTCGCCGCAAATGATTCCGCGCGTCGTTGAGCTGCTTCAGGAGACCCTCCAGTCGTGGGGGCTCTCGGCCGTGGTGCGGCTGATGATGCAACTGGAGTTCCGCGCCTTCGCCGCGGTCATCTTCAGTTTTGCCGCCGTCATGCTCGCGGGACCTCGGGTCATCGAGCGATTGCGGCGCCTCAAGATCGGTGACAACCCCGAGTTTCATCGCTCCGATCTCAATGAGCTCATGAAGCAGAAGAAGGGGACGCCGACGATGGGCGGCCTCCTCATCTGCGGCTCGGTGCTGCTGACGACGCTGCTCTTCGCCGATGTCGTCCACAACCGCTACATCCATGTCACCCTCGCCGTGCTCATCTGGCTGGCCGTGGTCGGCGGCTTCGATGATTGGCTCAAGTTGACCGCGGCGCGACGGGCCGAAGGTGCGCGTGACGGCCTGCTGGCGTGGGAGAAGCTGCTTTTTCAACTCGGCATCGGCCTGATTGCTTCGTGGTTCATCTACCACGCGAGCATGCTGCCTGACGGCCATGTGCTCAACCTTCCATTCCAGCGCACGCATCCGCCGACGGCGGCCGAGCAGTTCCTTCAGGCGCTTCCGCTTGAGCCGGGCGTGCTGGTGCTGTCGCTGCCGCTCTTTCTCCTCATCGGCACGCTCTTCATTGCGTACACCTCGAACGCGGTGAACATCACCGATGGCATGGATGGTCTCGCGGGCGGGGTCATTCTGGTGGCGAGCTTCGCCATGATGCTTCTCTGCCTGATCGCCGGTTCGCAGAGCCATGCCTACACGCTGAACCTGCCCTATGTGCCGGGCACCGCCGAGCTCATGGTGATGGCGGGGGCGATGGCCGGCGCGACACTCGGCTTCCTCTGGTTCAACTGCGCCCCGGCGAGCGTCTTCATGGGTGACACCGGCAGCCTCGCGATGGGCGGTGTGCTCGCGACGATGGCGGTCGCGATCAGGCAGGAGATCCTGCTGATTCTCATCGCGGGCATCTGCTTCGCGGAAGCGATGAGCGTGATGCTCCAGGTCACTTGGTTCAAGAGCACGCGCCGCATGTTCGGCGAGGGGCGTCGACTCTTCCGCTGCTCACCCATCCATCATCACTTCCAGCTCGTCGGATGGACCGAGACGCAGGTCGTGACCCGCTTCTGGCTCGTCAGCGTCATGCTGACGATGATTGCGCTTGCCAGCCTGAAGGTGCGCTGACGGCGGCGCGGCGCGTGGTCGGGCCATCGCGACGACGAGTAGCCGGGGGCGGGAATGTCGCGCCGGTCCTCCAAGTCGATCAGGCCTGGGCGATGTAACACGGGCGGCGGCACCGCCGCCGTGGCCGTGCTCAACCGCGACACATCAACCGCTACGCCTCAACCGCTACACATTGAAGAGGAAGTGCACCACATCGCCATCCTGCATGATGTAGTTGCGCCCTTCGCTGCGGAGGCGTCCGGCGTCGCGGATCGCCTTCTCACTGCCATGCTCCTCGAGGTCCTTCACGCCGTAGCACTCGGCACGGATGAAGCCCTTCTCGAAGTCGGTGTGAATGACACCCGCAGCCTGCGGCGCGGTGTCACCCTTGTGAATGGTCCAGGCACGAATCTCCTTCGGACCCGCAGTGAAGTAGCTCTGAAGCCCGAGCAGTTCGTAGGCCGCACGCGCCACGGAGGCGAGCGCCGGCTCCTTCATGCCGAGGCTCTCGAGCAGTTCCGCGCGATCGCTCTCGGAGAGCTCCGCGAGTTCCGCCTCGATCTTCGCGCAGACGGGGACCACGCGGGCGCCCGCCGCTTCGGCCGCCTGGCGAAGGCGCGTCGCAAGTGCACCCGTCCCGTGCAGATCGTCCTCGTCGACATTGGCGATGAAGAGCACGGGCTTCGCACTGATCAACCCGAACTCGCGGAGGAGCTTGAGTTCCTCGGGAGTCCATGAGCCGCGCCGGAGCGGTCGCCCGGCGTCAAGTTCCGTGCGCGCCTTCTCGAGAAGAGAGACCTTTGCGATCGCCTCCTTGTCACCGCTCCGGGCAATGCGGCGGTTCCTCTCAAGGATGCCGTCAACGACCTGGAGATCGGCGACCATCAGCTCGGTGTCGATCGTCTCGGCGTCTCGCACCGGGTCGGGCGAGCCGTCGACATGGGTGACATCGGGGTCCTCGAAGCAGCGGACGACATGCAGAATCGCATCGACCTCTCGAATGTGGCTGAGGAACTTGTTCCCGAGGCCGGCGCCTTCACTCGCACCGCGCACGAGGCCGGCGATATCCACGAGGCGCACCGACGCGGGAATCACCTTCTGCGTGGTGATGTAGCGCTGGAGCACGCCGAGGCGCGCATCAGGCACCGGCACGACGCCGACATTGGGCTCGATGGTGCAGAAGGGGTAGTTGGCCGCCTCGATCTTCGCCGCCGTCAGCGCATTGAAGAGAGTGCTCTTGCCGACATTGGGAAGTCCGACGATGCCGCATTCCATGAGTCGTTCCGGGGAGGTGTGGTCAACCGCTCGTCCTCGTCACCGCCAAACACCCTGCGGCCGACGAGCCCGAGCCTGGCGCAGGGGGCCGACAGGGTAACGAAGGGAAGGGCGTTCCGCGTGTAGCCGCCGATGAGGTTCGACCGATACGCTTCAATCACCTGTGCACCGCGGTTTCGACCCCTCTTCCTCGCTCTTCCGTTTCGGCATGTTTCACCGTCGCCTGGTGGCGATCGGCGTGATCGTGGCGCTGGCGTTCACCGCGATCGGCGCGAGGATCTGGAGTCTCACGATCTCCGAGGGGCAGGAGCGGCTGGCCGAAGCGGAGTCGAGGCTGGGGCGCACGAAGCTCCTGCCGACCGTGCGCGGTCGCATCACCGATCGACAGGGGCGCGTGCTCGCCGAGGATGTGCCCGCCTACGGCGTCGCGATCGAGTTCGCGGCAATCGACGGTCGATGGGTGCGGAGCGAGGCGAGACGCCTCGCGCGGCGCGAACTTGGTGCGGCGACATGGTCGTCGCTCACTCGACGCGGGCGCGAGGCGGCGGCCGAGCGCTTCGAGCCGCTCGCTCAGCGGCAGTTCGATGAGGTGCTCGACGAAGTCTGCCGAACGACCGGCCTGCCGCGCGAGGAACTCGATGCCCGGCTCGATCGTGTCTACGAGGAGGTCACCCGTCGCGCCGCCGTCGTGCGCGAGCGGCAACAGCGCGCGTGGGTGGCGCGCTACGGCGACGGGGCGCTCGAGACCTTTCGTGCCGATCCGATCAACGAAGAGCGCCGCGCGCACGAGGTGATTCCCGAGGTGAGCGACAGCACTGCTTTCGCCTTGCGCCGATTGGCGGACGCAGTGCCTGGCATCGTGACCGTCACCGACAGCGTGCGACGCGTCTATCCCCGGCGAACCGCGACCATCGAGGTCGATCGCAGCACCTTCCCGTCGCCGCTCAGGAGCGCGAGGCCCGTGTCGGTCACCGTCGATGGTGTGGCCGAGCACATCGTGGGGCGCTGCCGCACGGAGACCTGGCGCGAGGACCTCGAACGGCGCCCCTTCATGCGTCCCGATGGACAGGAGGACCTCGGTGGCTATCGACCGGGCAGTGATCTGATCGGTCACTCGGGGGTCGAGCGCACGCAGGAAGAGGTGCTGCGCGGCCTTCGCGGGCGCGTCACCACGCGCCTCGACAGCGGCGCGGAGGAGCGGAGCGATGCCGAGCCCGGGCGCGACCTTCAGCTCACGCTCGATATCGCTCTCCAGGCGCGCGTCGAGGCGCTGCTTGACCCGGCGGTCGGGCTCACGACGCGGCACCCCTGGCATGACGCGGGTGCTGGCGAAGATGAGTCGCGCTCAACGGGATTTGCCGAGGGAACGCCGCTCGCCTCCGCCGTCGTCGTGATCGATGTCGACCTCGGCGAGATTCTCGTTGCCGCGTCGTGGCCGCCACCGAGTCTCGCGGCGTCACTACCTCCGGGAGAGCGAGAGCGACTTGCTCCCGGAATCCACCGCGCGATCGATGGCATCTACTCACCTGGCAGCATCCTGAAGCCGCTCGTCTACCTCGCCGCCACCGCCGAGGGCGCCTTCCCGATCGACGGAACCGTGGCCTGCCACGGCCACTTCTTTCCCGACAATCCGCAGGTGGCGCGCTGCTGGATCTTCCGGCCGCGCTACGGCATGGGGTCTCACACGGCGCGAACCGGCGGAGCACTCACCGCCGCCGAGGCGCTTGCGCGAAGCTGCAACATCTACTTCTACACCTTGGCGCAGCGCCTTGGACCGGAGCGCTTCACCGCGTGGATGCGGCGCTTCGGTCTTGGGGCACCGTTGGGGATCGGGCTGCTGCGCGAGGTGACTGGGACCGACGGCTCGACGCGCATGATCGGTGAGTCGGGAGGTTCGCTCCCCACCGAGGCGATGGTCTCCTCCATGCGTGAGCGACGCGATGCGCTGACGCCGATCATCCTCGGCATCGGGCAGGGGCCCATCGCATGGACGCCGCTTCAGGCGGCGAATGCGTACGCCACCATCGCACGCGAGGGTGTCCGGCGCGATGCGACGCTCATTCGAGCGCCGCGCGAGGCGATCGAGGCGTCGCGGCCGCACGAGGCGCCCGGTGAGGCGATGGACTTTCCGCCGCGCGCCGTAGCGCAGATGATCGATGGCCTTCGTCGCGCGGTCGAAGCGTCCTACGGTACGGCCCATCATCTTCAGTTCGGCGAGGCGCGTGAGCCGATCTTCGACACCCCGGGGGTGCGTGTCTACGGCAAGACGGGGACGGCGCAAGCGCCGCCCTTGCGCCTCGACATCGATGGTGACGGCACCGTCGATCGCACGATCTCGGGGCTCGATCATGCGTGGTTCGCGGGGCTTGTCGGCGATCGAAGCCGCGATCGGCCGCGGTATGCGATGGCCGTTCTCGTTGAGTATGGCGGCTCGGGCGGCAAGGTTGCCGGGCCGGTCGCCGCGCAGGTCATTCGCGCGCTCGTTGAGGAGGGGTATCTCGAAGCCGACTCGCCGCGGCGCTCCGACCGGAGGCCGCGCCAGTGAGTTCACAGGCGCTGCCTGTTCCGTCGCTGCCATCGAGAGCGTTCGGCGTGGCGCCAGCCGCCCGCCATGCGCGCGGCCTTGGACGGGGGCGCGTCAACTGGCTCACCCCCGCGTGGCTGGTGGTGATCGCGGCGCTCTTCCTGAGCGTGATCGGCGTGGAGGCGATCGGCACGACCGATCCCGGGCGCTCCGCGCGGCAGGCGCTCTTCATGGCAGTCGGCCTCATCGCGTTGCTTGGCGTGACGGTGCTTCCCGAGCGCTGGCTTCGCCGGGGTGCCTGGTTGGCGCTCGCGGTGGCGATCGTCCTGCTCGTCTTCGTGATGCTTCCCGGGATCCCCGAATGGATCGTCCGCCCGCGCAACGGATCGCGCCGTTGGATCAGTCTGGGGTTCACCGATCTTCAGCCGAGCGAACTTGCAAAGTTCGCGTGGTGCCTGGTCATGGCCGATTGGCTCCGGCGCGGTGATGAGCATCGACGACTGCCGGGGCTTTTCGTGCCGTTTCTCATCACGCTCGTGCCCGCGATCCTGATTCTCATCGAGCCCGATCTCGGAACGACACTTCTCTTCGTCCCCGCGCTCTTTGCAGTCATTCTCGCCGCAGGAGCGAAGAAGCGCCATGTTGCGGGAATCCTCCTGGCGTGCGCCATTGCGGCGCCGCTCACCTATCCCTTCCTCAGGCCGCACCAGCGCGAGCGCATTGATGCAATGGTGGCGCAGATCCGGGGCGATGATCGTTTCGCGCAGGACATCGGCTTCCAGGCCGATCGCGCGATGACGGTCGCGGGCGCCGGTGGCGCCTGGGGCGTTGGGCAGGACCACGCCCGCGCGCTGATCATCCACAACGCGCTGCCCGAAGAGCACAACGACATGATCTTCGCGGTGATCGTCTGCCGCTGGGGTGCAGTTGGCGGTGCGCTCGTGGCATGTGCGGTGATTCTCTTCGTTGCAGCGGGACTCTGGACGGCGGCGATGTCACGCGACCCCTTCGGACGATTGGTCGTGGTGAGCGCGGTGGCGCTCATGGCGACGCAATCGACGATCAACATCGGAATGACCGTCGGACTCCTTCCGATCACTGGCATGACGCTGCCCTTCGTGAGCTACGGGGGAAGCAGCATGGTCGCCTCATGGATGCTGGTCGGGCTGATTCTCTCGGTGGGATTGCAGCGCCCGAGGTACTTCGAGCGCCCGAGCTTCGAGTTCCGCGAGGCGTGAGCCTGGGGCGGCGTATCCTCTCTCCGCCAGATGCCCATGCAGCCGCCGGACCAGGCCTTCGAAGGTGCCCTCGCCGAACTTGGCGTGGAACTCGACTCGGGCGATCGAGCCCGACTCGGCGACTATCTCGCGCTTCTCTATCGCGAGAACGAGGTGATGAACCTCACGCGCGTGCCCGTTGAACAGGCGTGGATGCGCCACATCTTCGACAGTCTGACACCGGTGCCATGGCTTGCGTCGCTCGCCGAGGAAGTGGGCGGGCCATTGAAGGTGCTCGATGTCGGAAGCGGCGGTGGACTCCCCGGCATTCCCATGGCGGTGGCGCTCGCATCGATCGCGCCGGGCAGCACCGTGACGCTGCTCGAGACGACGGCCAAGAAGGCCGCGTTCCTTCGGCGGGCCGTTGAGGCGCTGCGGCTCGAGGGTGTGTCAGTCGACGCGCAGCGCGCCGAGACGGCGGCGCATGACCGGGGCCGCCATCGCGAGCAGCACGATGTCGTCGTGAGCCGGGCCGTGGGCGCGATGCCGGTGCTGGTCGAGTTGACGCTGCCATTTGTTCGCCCGGGTGGCATGGCGATCTACATCAAGGGCGAGCGCGCCGAGGCGGAAGTGGAGGAGGCGCGCTTCGTCATCGGGCACCTCGGAGGCGCGGTCGCCGAGCTTCGCCAGACTCCGACGGGCACGCTCGTGCGGCTCTCCAAGAATGCGCGCACGCCGCGCACCTTTCCGCGACTGCCCGGTGAACCGGCCCGCCGGCCGCTGCTGGGGCCCGGACGCCGGGCACCGCGCTCCGCGTCATCACCCGCGAAGGCTCCATCGATCGAGCGCCGTGGGCACGCTGCGCCCCGGGCGAAGGCCCCGCGTGGTCGACGGCCTCCGGGAGGGAGAGCGCGTGGCTGAGAGCGCACCCATGGTCACCGCGGAAGCGCTGCTTTCTGAAGCGGGCGCGGTCGCGCGTCGACTTGAGGGATTCGAGGTTCGACCTCAGCAGATGGCGATGGCCGCGGCGGTCCGCGAGTGCATGGCGAAGCGCGGGCGTCTGCTCGTCGAAGCGGGCACCGGCGTCGGCAAGAGCTTCGCCTATCTCATTCCCGCCATCGAGCGCATCGTTCGCTCCGGAGAGCGCGTGGTGGTCGTCACCCACACGATCAACCTTCAGGAGCAGCTCATCGAGAAGGACATTCCGCTTCTCAACGCGGTGATTCCCGAGGAGTTCAGTGCGGTCCTCGTCAAGGGAAGGGGCAACTACCTTTCGTTGCGACGCCTGCAACTGGCGAGCAAGCGCGCCGATCGTCTCTTTCCCGATGAAGAGGAGCGCCACGCGCTCCAGCAGATCGAGCAGTGGGCCTATGAAACGCGCGATGGTTCACTCAGCACACTGCCAGAGCTCGCACGGCCCTCCGTCTGGGAGCTCGCCCAGAGCGACGCGCACAATTGCATGGGGCGGCGCTGCCCCACCTATGAGAAGTGCTTCTATCAGGCGGCGCGGCGTCGCATGGAGCACGGTGACCTTCTTGTCTGCAACCATGCGCTCTTCTTCTCCGATCTGGCCATGCGATCGCGCGGCGCGAGCTTCCTGCCGGCCTACGACCATGTCATCATCGACGAGGCGCACGACGCGGAGATGGTCGCCTCCGAACACTTCGGCCTGCGCGTGAGCGAGGCAGGCGTGGAGCATCTCCTTCGCACGCTGCATCACTCCGGTCAGCAGCGCGGGGTGCTCGTGACGCTGAAGGCGAATCCCGGCGCGGATTCGATCATTGCCGAGGCGCTCACGCGCGTCTCCGATGCCGCCGAGGCATCTCGCGCCTTCTTCGACGGTGTCGCGGTGGACATCGGCGACAGCGATGGCGCCACGCGTCTGAGGTCGACGCTTGAAGAGGGCGCTCCCGCAGCGGAAGCGCTTGGCAGGCTTGCCGCATCGCTGCGCCTGCTGAAGGGACACCTGATTGATGAGGAGGACCAGTTCGAGCTGAACGCCTATGCGGTTCGGGCGACCGAGCTGGCCTCGTCGATTGAGATCCTTGCGTCGCAATCGCTCCCCGGGTGCGTCTACTGGGCGGAGCGCAGTGCCTCGGCGCGGCGGCGGGGCACCCGGCGCGGCTCAATGAGCCTGCGCTGCGCCGCCATCGATGCCGCGCCGATCCTCGCGGAGCATCTCTTCGGCCGCGACATTTCGGTCGTGCTCACGAGCGCCACGCTCACGACCGGGCACAGCGACTTCAGTCATGCCGTCGCCCGCTTCGGCTGCACCGATGCGGAGACGCTCGAACTCGGGAGCCCCTTCGACTTCGCGCGGCAGGTCCGCCTGCATGTCGACTCATCGATGCCGTCACCCGATGCGCCAGGATTCGTCGACGCACTTGTGCCGAGGGTTCGGCGCCATCTCCAGGCGACCGATGGCGGCGCGTTCGTGCTCTTCACCAGCTTCACGATGCTTGAATCAGTGGCGCGGCGCTTGGAAGACGAACTGGTTTCCAACGGCCACTCGGTCCTGGTGCAGGGGCGCGGTGTTCCGCGAGGCCTGCTGCTCAGGCGCTTTCGTGAGAGTGAGCGAGGCGTCCTCTTCGGCACGGCGAGCTTCTGGCAGGGGATCGATGTTCGGGGCCGCGCCCTGAGGAATGTCATCATCTGCAAGCTGCCCTTTGATCCGCCAGATCAGCCGTTGGTCGAGGCGAGGCGTGAACTCATCGAGGCTCGCGGCGGTCAGCCCTTCATGGATGATCAGCTTCCCCGAGCGGTTCTTCGCTTCCGACAGGGCTTCGGTCGGCTCATTCGATCGAGCACCGACACCGGGCGCGTGGTCGTGCTTGACCCGCGCATCGTGACCAAGCGCTATGGAAGGGCATTTCTTTCAGCGTTGCCCGAAGGGGTCACACCGATTGATGATGGCATCGATCTGACCTGGGAGGAAGGCGCAACAGGCGGCGACCCATGGGCGTCGGAGAGCGCGTAGGAGCTCTCTCCGCGCAGCCGAACTGGCGCCGCAACCGACTCCGATTGACGGCACTTCGACGCACCACCGCCGAATACGGACGCAGCCTCACTCCTTCAGGCGTCGATTGCTCACGATCATGAGCACGGCCAGCACCGTGGCTGCAAGGAATCCCGCGACGCCCAGGAACCAAAGCGACCCGACCCCGGGCTCCTTCGCCGCGAGCACCAGGATCGAGGAGCCGACGAGCATCGACGCAATCACGAGTGCGAAGGCGACATTGCGGCTGGCATGTTCGATCGTGTTCACGAGGCGCCCGAGCCCGCGATGTTCGAGGTTCACCGCGAGGCGATTGCGCTTCACCTGCGTCAGAAGAAAGCGCACCTCGCCGGGAAGATCCTCCGCCAGCTCGGCATAGCCGAGAAGGCTGGCCGCGAGTCGGTGGCGGATCGCCGAAAGGCTGTAACGACGCGTGACGAGGCGCTCCACATAGGGCCGGGCGAACTCGACCATCTGGAACTCCGGGTCGAGCTCGGCGCCGACCGACTCGATCGTCGTGAGTGCCTTGATGAGCAGCACCAGATCGGCGGGGCAGCGCACGCGATGGGTCCTGAGCCGAGCGAAGAAGTCGCGAAGCAGGGGCCCGAGATCGAGCTGGTCGAGCGGTACATTCTGGAAGCGCCCGACGAAGTCGCGGACATCGGCGCGGACTGCCGCCTGCTCGAGGATCGAAGGATCCACATCACCGAGGGCGCCAACCGCCGCAATGACGCGCTCCGTCTCGCCGCTCACGACGCCGGAGACGAGCTCCGCCAGGCGCTGCGCGGTGCGCGCTTCGACCTGTCCCGTCATGCCGCAGTCGATGAATGCGATGCGCCCTCCAGGCAGCGCAAAGAGATTGCCCGGGTGCGGGTCGGCATGGAAGAAGCCGAAGTCGAGACATTGCCGCAGCACCGCGCGGGCGCCGTTGGCGACGACCTTCTTGCACTCTTCGGGAGTGAGATCGTCGGGCTTGCGGCGAGAGAGGAGCACGCCCTTGATCTCCTCGAGCGCAAGGACATTCTGCGTGGTGGCGCTCCAGTGCACCTCGGGGAAGACAATGTCCGGGTCGTCCTTGAACTGCGCCCGAAAGCGCTCGGTGGCGCGACCTTCATGGGTGAGGTCGACCTCCTTGGCGAGTTCGCGTGCGAACTCGGCCACGACCTCCACGGGGCTGTAGCCCATGTTCGAGAAGGAGCGCTCCGCCCACCCCGCGAGGGCGCGCATGATCTCCATGTCGGTTTCGGTCTGCTCGCGGATTCCGGGCCGCAGGATCTTCAGCACCACATGGGTGCCGTCGGCAAGCACGGCTCGATGCACCTGCGCCATCGACGCGGCCGCCAGCGCCTTGTGCTGCACCGAACGGAGGATCGACGATCGCTCCTCGCCAAACTCCTGATCAAGGCGCCTCTCGATCTCTTCAAAGGGAACCTGCGGGACATTGTCCTGAAGAGCCCTGAACTCCTCGGCCCACTCCGGCGGCACAAGATCGGGCCGTGTGCTGAGCACCTGTCCGAGCTTCACGAAGGTGGGCCCCAGCTCCTCCATCGCCTTCCGGAGACGCACGGCTCGAGGGAGGCGATCGAACTCCGGGGAAACATGCCCCGCCGTCATGAAACTCACGCCGCGCTCGACGAGACGGTCGAGCTTCATCTCCTGGATGACATCGCCGAAGCCATGCCGTGCGAGCGTGGAGAGGATCTCTCCATAGCGCCGGACATTCCGCAGAGTCTGATTGATGTGGAGGAAGTCCATGCGGCCGCGAGCCCTGCGCTCGGCGCGAGAGCATAGGAGATGCGCGCGACGGCGCGGGATCAGGCTCGCAGGATCGGCGGTTGCGCAAAGCGCCCGCCCAGCACCTTCTCCGGCGCAACGCCCATCCACTGTTCGAGGATGGCCGCGTACACGCCTCGAAAGTCAAGGCCGAATCGGAGATCGCCGAAGTCGAGATCCGCGAGATTCGGATGATGGCCCACGATGCCCGGCCGAACCATCGGGCCCATCAGGAACATCGGCGCCGCCGTGCCATGATCGGTGCCCTGACTTGCGTTCTGCTGCACGCGGCGGCCGAACTCGCTGAAGACCATCGTGAGCACGCGCTCCTGGTTGCCTTGCGCACGGAGGTCGTCGTTGAACGCGCGCAGTGCTTCCGCCACCTGGCGCAGAATGTTCGCGTGTCCGCCCGGCTGATTGGCGTGCGTGTCGAATCCGCCCTTGCTGACATAGAAGACGCGCGTCTGGAGGCCGTCGCGGATGAGGGCGCCCACCACCTGCAACTGCCGTGCAATGTCGCTCTGCGGATAGCGCACCAGCGGCTGCTTGCGCACCGCCGCGCGAATCCGGTCGGAGGCGACCTGCGCATCAAGCGCGGTGCGCATGAGGAAGTCCCGCTGGCTTCCCGGCGCGGGGGACCCCACCGGACCCGCTCGATTGATGGCCTGATATGGATCGCGCAGCGCCTCGTGCACATCGTCGCCGAGCCATCGAAAGAGGTCGGCGCTCTCGAAGGAGACCGGCTTCTGGATCGTGCCCATCATGGCGAGCGGCGCCGAGCGACCGATGTGAATCGCTCCCTCGGGAATGGGCGTTCCTCCGCAGGTGTTGTCGAAGTAGCGTCCGATCCACCCCTCGCCCTTGCCATCGAGGCGTGCCGTCTCCCAGATGTCCATCGAGGCGAAGTGCGATCGATTCGGGTTCGGATAGCCGACGCCCTGCACGATGGAGAGCAATCCGTCGTCGTGCAGCGCCTTCATGGCCTCGAGAGCCGGGTTCAGCCCCAGGCCGAGCGAGCGATCGAGTTCGAGCGCGACGCCGGCACCGCCGCGCGCCTGCCCGCCGGGCTCGGCGACCGCGAGCGTCGGGCGGGCACGGAAGTACTCCGGGGCACCATAGGGCACCACGGTGTTGAGACCATCGTTGCCGCCTCCCAGTTGCACGATGACCAGCACATGATCCTGCGGAACACCCGGGAGACTGGTGCGCCCCTGCGTGCCCGGAAGCAGCATGCCCAGCGCCGAGCGTTGGATGAACGATGGAATCGTGCTCGCCAGTGACGCCAGCGCCACGCCATGCTGAATGAAGCGACGGCGGCTGTAGGGGACCTGATCATCGTGCATGGTCGAACTCCTTGCTTCGCAGGCGCTGGTGGTCGCGTGATTCGCGGGTCAGCAGAGCTGGTACTCGGGCATCGCGGCAATGAGACAAAGCACGCCTCGAAGCCGGTGGCTGTCAATCCGATCGCCGTGGTCTCGGAGGAACGCGAGCAGGACTTCGCGCCGCTCGGGGGGAATCTCGCCTCCCAGCAGGAAGCGCGTCAGGTAGTCGACCACCGCCACGGGATCGCGCGATCGATCACCAAGATCGGCCACGAGGTGCATGGGATCGAAGGTCGAGGTGTCCGCCTGTCCGCGCATGCCGGCAGGGCGCTGTCCGGTCATGAGGTAGACGACCACATTCTGCCGCACGAAGAGCGTGGAAGTGTTGATCCACGCACGACCGCCATCCCAGCCCTTGACGCTTGGCGGCTGGAAGAGGTGCTGCCCCATCATCTCCGAGGCGCTCGCCAGGAGCGTGAGGTCGCGTGCCGGGGTGTGCAGGCTGCGAATGGTGCCCACGATGAGTTGGACCGGGCTGCGGATCATCGAGGCGCGGTGCTCGGAGTCGTGAAAGTGCTCGCTGCGGAAGAGCGCGCGAAGCACCGGCCGCAGCTCATACTTCGACTCGCGAAGCTGCCGAGCGAGTGCGTCGACAAAGCGCCGTCGCTCCGAGGAGAGGGGGTCGGGAAGATCACAGACGAACTCCCGATAGAGCTTGAGCGCAATGAACTCCGAGGTCGCCTTTGACTCCAGCAGGATGTTCACGAAGTCATCGCCGTTCCAGCGGCCGGTTCGGCCGAGAATCGTCTTGGTCCCGTTGTCGTGCTCGCGCTCCTGAAAGACGAAGGTGTCGTCCTCGAAGGTGTACCCCGTGAGTGCGCGGGCACCCTCCTTGATGTCGCGCTCGCTGTAGCGACCTTCACCCATGGTGAAGAGCTCCATGAGTTCGCGCGCGAGGTTCTCATTGGGCTGCTGCCGGCGGTTGCGATTGTTGTCGAGGTAGCGCAGCATGGCGGGGTCGCGGATGATGCCCCGCGCAAGATCACCGAAGTTGCCCGCTGCATTCGCGCGGAAGAAGAGGTTCTGGCGATACATGTGCCAGCTGTCCTCGATGGTGCGATAGCCCGTCGCGAAGTGTCCATGCCAGAAGAGGGTGAGCCGCTCTTCCAGGGGGCGCGGAGTTTCGATCATCCGCGTCAGCCACCAGCGCCGCATGGCGCCGAGCTGTTCGCGATCTCGCCGTGTGGCATCATTGCGCATGCGCTGGAAGCGCTCGAGCACGGCTTCATCGTTGCGGCGACGCGCCTCGCGCTGCTCGCGCCGTTCCGCCTCGGTCAGCGGACGAATGATGTCGGCGTCGAATCGACTCTCGTCATCGGACTCGGAGGCGTCCTGGGGCAGGCGATGGAAGTCGACGAGGAGATCGACCGCCCGGCTGAGTCCGAGGTCCGCCAATTGCCGCACCTGCGCCGGAGTTCCGCCGAAGCCCGCCCTCAAGAGCAGGTGATGCGCATGCCAGTAGCCGAACTTCTCTGGAGAAAGCGGCTTCAGTGAGGGAGTCGGCATGGTCAGGTGAAGCGAAGGGCTCCCGACTCATTCGGCGATTCGGGGCGTCCCTTGTCGATTCTTCTCCATTGTGCGCGGCGGGACCACCAGAACAAGCAGGAGAAGCACGGGAATCAGCACCGCCCATGCCCAACGCGGACCTTCAAGGCCCCTGGGTCCGATGAAACCCACCTCGAACGCGGGAATCGCGATCGCGAGAAATCCGAGAATTGCGGCGCTGCCATAGCCCCGCCAGCGCAGCAGCGCCAGCGCGGGAAACACCGCGCCGTAGAGACCGAGGAAGCGAAGGTAGGTCGCTTCGCTGCCGAAGCCAGGGCGCCCGGCCACGGCCCCGATGAGGAGCGCCGCGGGCACCATCCAGCCGGCGTGTCGCAGCGAAAGAGCGCGGAGCTCGCGTGCATGAACCGCCGCAGTGAAGGTCACCTGCATGAACCACCACGCGACGAATGCTCCACCCAGAAGCAGCACCGGTTCGCCTGGCGCGTTGAGCAGGAACGCGCTCGTGGTCATCAGGATCATCGCCGTGAACGCCGGTACGAAGGTGATCCAGGGCCACCGGCTTTGATCGTGTCGAACCACGCGGTGAAACGAAGCGTCCAGGTGCGGGCAGACAAGAAAGCCGAGTGCAATCGCCGGCGCCAGCCAGCCGAGATCGGCGAGCGCACTGCTTCCGGCAAGGCCCGCTTCACCGAGTCGAAACCCCTCGCATGCCCAGAGAAGCAGTGATCCGATGGTGACGATGACACCAAGCCAGATCCATGCACGCTCGCCCGCCCGCGGCATGGCTCGAGCGCTTCCGACGACGGCGGCGAAGAGCACCATGGCCGCGAGCCACATCCACCATGCGCTCCCATCGGGCGTGAGGGCGCGCTGGAGTTCCACCATCGGGAGCGGCGCCTCGTGGGCCGTGATGAGCTCCGTCAGCGCATCTCCCTCGCCCGTGCGACCGCGCGCCGCCATGATGACGAACGGTGCCATCCACGCGATGAAGAACGCCTGAAAGGAGAGAGTCGCGGTGCTGAACCACGCAAGAAGCGTCGGATGCGCGCGAACGAAGCGCTCGGAGCGCTCGCGGTTCCAGAGAAACCCAACAGCCGCGGCGCCGAGCACATTCGGGAGGGCGAAGACCAGGAAGCCCGACCATCCGAAGTCACGAAGCAGGAGCAGCGGCAGAAACGCCCCGATGCACCAGGTCCAGCTTGACGCGAGAAAGAGCCCGCGGGCGATCGAGGTCAGCGCGGGTGAGCGCAGCGGCTCCGCCATCGGCACTCAGCGGGCCGACCCGTCCGTGTCGATGTCGGCGGTGGTGGTTGCGATGGTCGCCGTGGTCGCGGTGATGGCCGCACCGGGCTCAAGGGCCTCACGGGCGCGCTCACGACGCTCGGCTCGGTCACGCATCATCGCCTTTGGAGTGCAGTGGAAGGTGATCTCGCAACGGCCCACGCGCGGCTCGCGGCCATGGCGTCGGACCTGCTGGCGAATGTCCATCACCAGGCGGATATTGAACTCACCACCGGCCTCGAGCTTCGCATCCAGATCCTCGGCGTCGATGATGTGATAGACCGCCGGTCCCACGCACGGCCGCAGGAAGCGGTACTTCATTTCCTTGCAGACGACGATGAACTCGCTGCCGACGCGGGAGAAGAGGTACATGCCGCCGGCGACTTCGCTGTTGCCCAGGAGCGCCGCGCCAGCCATCGCGTTGTACCAGTTGCGGTTGAAGCGACGGAACGGGAGCACCGCGGTGAAGCGCTTGGCATCAAGCCGCTTCATCGTGATTCCGCTCCGGAAGGCATAGGGCAGCCAGATGAGCGAGCAGACCTTCTGCCAGAAGCGATTGCGAGTGCTCAGCCGACTGATGAACGCTTCGAGGCGCTGGGAGAGCGTCCGGCGATCATCGGTGTCGGCGCCACGGGGCGAGCCCACGGCACGCCCCTTCGGGTCGCGCATCGCCTGGAGTTGCTCCAGGCCGTCGTGGTCGAGCTTCACCGTGGTCATGTGAGTCGGCATGGTAGCCGCGAAGCGCAAGAGCCGCGCGAAGAAGCGGGGACTTGTTCCAAGGGGCGTTTCCGGGGACACTTCGATGAACCACGCACTCAGGAGGCGGAATTCATGCCACTCTCGACTCCACGATCAAAGCTCTGGATCCCGGTTCTCGCGATCACCTTCGGGGGCGCGGTGACGACCGAGTCCGCCGCGCAACAAGCCGCGCAAGGAAGAGATGCGCCGGCAGCCGTGGCGAAGCCGGAGATCTTCGACGGTCGCCCCTATCTCGACGCGAAGCAGGCGGCGGAGGAGGCGGGGAAGTGGTTCATCGTGAAGGCCACCGCGGTCTGGTGCGGCCCCTGTCGGCAGATGGATCGCACCACCTGGGTCGATCCGAAGGTCGTCGAGTGGCTCAGGGAGCATGCCATCGTGTACGCGCTCGACACCGATGTCGAGCCCGACCTTGCTCGCTCGATGGGCATTCGGAGCATTCCGACCACGATGGCCCTCAGGGGCGGTGAGGAGTTCGATCGGGTCATGGGCAATGTCGGGCCGCAACCCTTTGTGGCCTGGCTCGCGGGCATCGACCGAGGGGAGAAGCGCGCCGCTCCGGTGCGAAATCGCGGTCAGGCGCCGGACCCCAATCCGCGAGGTGCCGCTCGCGATCGCGCGCAGGACGACGACGGACCCATGGCGCGCTACCAGGAGGCGCAACAGCAACTCCGGGACCGGAAGTTCGACGAAGCCACGGACAACTTCGAGTTCCTGTGGGGAGCGACGGCCGATGCGCCGGGCTTCGGAGGCGTGCGAGGTTCGTTCATGGCCAGCGACATGAAGACGCTCGCGGCCCGCCATCCTGCCGCGCGGGAGCGATTCCTCGCCCTTCGGAACGAAGCACGCCGCGCCCTCGACGCCGCAGCGCTCACCGATTCGCGACAGGTGTGGCAAGCCGCGCAGGACTGGATGATCTTGAACGAGGTGGTGAATGAGCCCAACGCCACCCTCGCGTGGTTCGACCAGGTGAAGGATGATCCGTCCGTGAAGCCTCTGCTCGCGCGACTGCACCATCGGCTGAACGACATGCTGAAGGCGGAGGGGCGTTGGGCGGACCTTGGAGAGTTGATCGATGATCCGGAGAGCTCCGTGCGCGTGCGCCGGAGAATCTTCGACATGGCCAGGGAGGGCGTCGCTCCGGATCAGACGGGCCTGAACGACAGCATGTGGCGCAAGGACGCGGCGGAGATTCACGCGGCCGTGCTCGCCGCGGGCCGGAGGGAAGAGGCGCGACAGGCCGCGGTCGCCGCCATGGAGCTCGACACCGATCCGAAGATGCTTGAAGCGATCGTCGCCGCGGCGCAGCGCGCGAAGGCCGTCGACACGATGCATCGCGAGTGGCTGATCAAGGCGATCGAGGGTGCTGAGGCGGCGAACGGCGAAGCGACGAAGCTCCCGCCCGCTGCGGTCGAACGATTGCAGCGCATCCAGAGGAGCGTCGAAGCACAGCTTGGGCCGCGAACACCGGCCGATGCAGGCCAGCCCTGAGCCGGCCCCTTGATCCGCCATGAGCGTTGAGCGATCCATCGGCGTCTGCTCCTGGAGTCTGCGCCCGGAGTCACCCGCGCGCCTCGCCGAGCAGGTGCGTTCGATTCCTCTCGATGCAGTGCAGTTGGCGCTCGTGCCGCTGATCGAACAACCGCGCCAATGGTGCGATGCAATCGCGATTCTCCGCGCCGAGGGCGTTCGAGTGCTCAGCGGCATGATGGCGACGGTGGGCGAGGACTATCGCACGCTCGAGTCCATTCGACGCACGGGCGGCTTTCGCCCCGACGAAACTTGGAAGGCGAACCTCGATCGCGCTCTTCGGCTCGCTGATCTCTGCGCCGATCATGCGCTCGGGCTCATCACGGTGCACGCGGGGTTCATTCCCGAGGATCGGAGCGATCCGCTCATGGCGATCATGGTGGAGCGCCTCAGGACCATCGCCGATGTCTTTGCACGGCGGCATGTCATGGTGGCGCTCGAAACCGGGCAGGAGCGAGCGGAGGCGCTGGTTCACTTCCTTGATGCCGTCGGCGCGGCGAACCTCGGCGTCAACTTCGACCCCGCGAACATGATTCTCTACGGCATGGGCGATCCCGTCGATGCTCTTCGCCTACTCGCGCCGCGCGTACGACAGGTGCACCTGAAGGACGCGCAACCGACGGAGAAGCCCGGAACATGGGGACGCGAAGTTCCAGTCGGTTCGGGCGCCGTTGACTGGCCCGCGTTCGCCCGGGAACTTCGGCGCCTGGACCCGCCGGTTGATCTCATCATCGAACGGGAGTCAGGCGGGCAGCGATTGGACGATGTCCGGGCGGCCCTCACGATGGCGCGATCTATGATGTCCGAGTGACGCACGCCCCCGGCCGCCGCCGCGGGCGCTTCGCCACGCGGCCAAGGAGCTTCATGCCAACCTACCTCTATGCCATCGTGCGACCCGACGGAAGTGATGGCGAGACCTTCGAGGTCTTCCAGCGCATCAGCGATCCGCCGCTGACCAAGCACCCGGAGAGCGGGAAGCCGGTGCGCCGCGTGCCAGTGGCGCCGCAGTTTCAGACGACCACCGAGAAGGCGAAGCTCTCGAACAAGAATCTCGATCGCCTCGGTTTCACCAAGTACGAACGAGCGGGTTCCGGCATCTATGAAAAGAAAGCCGGCTCCGGCCCCGATGTCATTCAGCGCTGAACTGGACCGTGCCCCGAGCGGGGCAGTACCGTCCGCTTCATGACGGGTGACGCCGCCTCGCCAACTTCGGAGCGTGCTCGCATTGCCGAGCTGCGCGATCTTCTCGATCGGGCGAACATCGCCTACTACGCGGACAACGATCCGTTCATGGCGGACAGTGAATTCGACGCGCTGCTCGCCGAACTCGCGGCTCTTGAGACGAAGCATCCGGAGCTCGCCGACCCGGCGAGTCCGACGCAGCGCATCGGCGGTGCTCCGCTCGATGGATTCGAGAGCGCTGCCCATCGAGTGCCGATGCGGTCGATCGACAACACCTACTCGGTCGATGACTTCCGCGCCTGGTATCGGCGCTGTACCGACGCCCTTGGCCATGACCCCGCGATCGTCTGCGATCCGAAGATTGACGGCGTCGCCGTCTCGCTGCGCTACGAGAATGGAGTGCTCGTGCAGGCTCTCACGCGAGGCGATGGGGAGAAGGGCGATGTCATCACCGCCAATGTCAAGGTCATGCGAAGCGTGCCGCTGCGGCTTCGGGCGAAGGGGGTCGCGTGTCCCGAGGTCCTCGAGGTGCGCGGCGAGATTTTCATGCCGACGAGCGCCTTCGATCGCATCAATGAAGAGCGCGAGCGCCAGGGAGAGCCCCTCTTTGCCAACGCGCGCAACTCGACCGCCGGCACGCTCAAGAGCCTCGATTCCGCCGTTGTTCGCGCTCGGCACCTTCGATTCCTCGCCCATGGTGCCGGTGAGTCGCAGGGCCTTGCTCATCCGGGGGGCGGCCCGGTCGAGAGCTACTTCGACTTCCTCGCGGTCATTCGCACGCTCGGAGTACCGACCTCGCCGCTGACGCGCCGCTGCGCAACGCTGGAGGACGCGATTGACGCCATCGAGCGCTTCCGCGAGACGCGGGCCTCGCTCGACTTCGGGGTCGATGGCATGGTCGCCAAGGTCGATCGTTTCGCGGAGCAGGAGCAACTCGGCAGCACCGCGAAGGCGCCGCGCTGGGCCGTTGCCTTCAAGTACCCCGCTGAGCGGCGCGAGACGACGCTCGTGCGAGTTGACTGGCAGGTGGGCAAGGGGGGCACGCTGACCCCGCGCGCCACTTTCGCACCGGTCTTCGTCGCGGGAACGACCGTGACCCACGCAACGCTCCACAATATCGAGGAGATCCGCCGCAAGGACCTTCACCTCGGCGACACGGTGGTCATCGAGAAGGCGGGGGAGATCATTCCGCAGGTGGTTGAGGTCGTCGCTGCGAAGCGGCCGAAGGGTGCTGCGCCCATCGAGCCGCCAACGCAGTGCCCCAGTTGCGGGAGCGAGGTGACCCAGGATGGCCCGAAGCTCTTCTGCTCCAATCCCGAATGCCCGGCACAACTGCGCGAGAAGCTCAAGTGGTTCGTCGCGCGAGGCCAGATGAACATCGAGGGGTGCGGCGAGAAGCTCGTCGATCAGCTTGTCGAGACGGGGCTTGTTCGCTCCTTCGCCGATCTCTTCCGGCTGTCGCGCGAGCAGCTCCTCGGGCTCGAGAGGATGGGGGAGCGCAGCGCCGACAATCTGCTCGCATCGATCGAGGAGGCGAAGTCACGCGGCCTTGCTCGCGTGCTCGCAGGCCTCGGAATCCGCCATGTGGGCGAGAGCGCGGCCAGGACCCTCGCGCGGCGCTTCGCGCATGCCGACGAACTGCTCGCCGCAGGGGAGAGCGACCTCGCGGCACTTGATGACTTCGGCCCGGTGACCGCGGCTTCAGTTGCGGAGTGGCTGCACTCGCCGCGGGCGATGTCGATCTTCCGTGACCTTGCCGCAAGCGGCGTCGATCTCGCGAGCCGGGAGAGCCGGGTCGCGGCCACCGGGTCGCCCTTCTTCGGCAAGACCGTGGTCCTGACCGGCACGCTCCAGCAGATGGATCGCCCGACGGCCACCGCGAAACTCGAGGCGCTCGGAGCCAAAGTCACCGGCAGCGTCTCCTCGAAGACGCATCTCGTCATTGCCGGCGAGGAGGCGGGCAGCAAGTTGGCGAAGGCGCACTCGCTGGGCATCGAAGTCTGGGATGAAGCGCGCTTTCTGGCGGCGCTCGGCGGCGCGTCGTCAGCCTCGTGATGCGATCCGCGGCCGAACTCGCGGCAGCGCAGTGATCGGCGCCGTCGCTCAGGGCTCGCGCGTCTCGGTTGAGAGCGGAGTCGATCCGCTCGCCATCGGTGCCTCAGGCAGCCGACTTCGCTCGACACGCCGCTCCGGGGCCGGGGAGGCGTCGATCCGCAGTGACCACCACTCGGGGGGGCGATCCCGCGCTCCGGGCTCGACGAGGATGGCGAGCACCATCGCTTCGCCATCGAAAGCCGGCCCGCGCACTTCGCGCCAGGTGCCCGCGAGGTCGAAGCGCCGCTCCACCGGGCGATCGTTGATTCGCTCGAAGAGGGTCCAGGCCGTCGGTCCCGATTGGGTGCTGCTGCCGGTGACGCGCCAATTCCAGCGGCTTCCGCCGAACTCCCATGAAGGCAGGTTCACCCGATGCGCCGCGGGGAAGAGCGTGCCGCCGACCATCCAGGCGAAGAGCGCGGCGAGCGCCACGAAGGTCGCAACTCGGAACGCAAGACTTCGCAATCCGAGGGCGACCTGACCCATGGCCCGATTCTAGGGCAAGGTGAAGGGCGCATCCGGCTCGACCTCGCTGGCCGCAAACACGCTGCGTTCCCACACATCACTCCCGGTGTGCGTCACTCGTCGCCCGACTCGCCCGCGGATGACAAGCCCCGTCGATCCCCAGCGTCAGCGGGTGATCCACCCCATCCAGATCGCTCCGATGAAACCGAGCGCCACCACGATGCGCCACCACCCGAAGATCTCGAGCGAGTGATTCTGAAGCCAGCGCACCAGCCACTTGATCGCGAGCGCCGCCGAGATCATCGCCACCACCACGCCCACCGTGACCGGGACCCAGCCGCCGTTACCGTCGACGAGCGCCTGGATGCCCGCCCACCCGCGCATGGGTTCGCCGCCGTCGATCGAGTGGGCCCCGCGCCATGCACGCAGCAACTCGTAGACGGTCGCTCCGCCCAGCGTGGGTAGCCCCAGCAGGAAGCTGTACTCCGCAGCCCGCCGCGGGGAGAGTCCGCTGAAGACGCCGCCGAGAATCGTCACCATGCTGCGGCTCGTGCCTGGCCAGAGCGCGAGAATCTGGGCGAACCCGATGATGATCGCTTGGCGCAGCGTGACCTCGGGGAAGTCATCAACCTCCGCCGCAAGATGGCGACTCTCCGCATGTCGCCGCCTCTGCCAGCGCCCCGTGGCGATCAGGATGACACCACCGACCAGGAGCGCCGCACAGACCGGCCCGGGATAGAAGAGGTGCCTCTTGATGAGCGACCCGATGGTGACGCCGACGATCGCCGCGGGCAGGAAGCTGACCACCAGATTTCGAAAGAGGCGAAGGCTTCGCCAGGTGGGTTCATCCAGCAAGGCTGCATTTCTTGCGCCCCCGAGCCTGCCCGCCAACGCCGCAATGGCCAGCGCGAGCGCCGCCACCATGTCGCGGACACGCTTCCAATAGAGCCCGGCGACCGCGAGAATCGCCCCGCCCTGAATGACGATTTCAAAGCTCTTGACGGCCTCATTCACACTTTGCAGATCGCCGGCGGCCGCTGGATCGCCCGGAGCCCCGTGGCCCACTCCCAGCAGCGTGGCCGTGAGGATCAGGTGGCCGGTTGAACTCACCGGGAGGTACTCGGTGATCCCTTCGACGACCCCAAGGATGATGGCGTCAAGGATGGTCAACGCGAGCCTCTTCTCATCCCCGGGCGGCAGCGACACAGATGAGGAACGGGGATCAGGTGGCGGGGCTCAATCATGGGAGGGCTTGGGGGGGGCGACAGGGTATGGGATCCAGAATCGACCATTCGGGGGGATACAGGACCGGAAACCTTGATGTTTTGGTTTGTATCGCTGATGATTCGCGGCAGATTTAGACGAGGCTTGGCCGAGGGGGTAAGCGCGGTTCAGGTCAGGGGCAGGATTCCCGATAACGGAGAAAGGAACTCTCCATGAGCGACCGTACCGAGAACAGAGGCGAGGCCAGAGTCGTGGAAACCAAGAAAGAAGCCGTAGGGGGCGATCGAGACCCCCCGCATTCGCGTACATCTGACGAAGGTCCAATGAATCGCCGCGATGCCAGCCGCTTCCCCGTCAAGCCTGCGTACAGCAGCGTGGCGGTCACTCCCAACGATGGCACGGAGCGGCTCACCGGCCATGTCTATGACATCTCCGAGAAGGGCCTCCGGTTCGAAGTGGATCGGGCACTCCCGGTCGGCTCCGCAATTGAACTTGAGTTGATCGTGCCGCCGGAAGAGTCGATTCGAGTCACCGCACGAGTGGTGCGCGTCTACGACGAGGCGGATGATCCCGGGCCACGCCGGATGGGCGCCGAGTTCATCGGGTTCAGTTCTCCGGGAGATGAGGCGCGCCTCGAAGGGCTCCTCGACTCGTACCAATTGATCCGCGCCGCCTGAGGCGCGGTGATCGTTCGCCACGGTTCCGCCACTGTTCCGGCGGGCCATACATCGGGAGCCCGGTCGGGCGGGCTTCAATCGCGATCGATCCAGCACGCTCCCACCGGGAGCGCCCTGGACCGGGCGCGGCATCTCGTGCACGGCCTCCCCGATCGAGGCAATGCAGGTCTGCTGCATGGATCCGGACATCCGCTCCGCCGCCGAAGACATCCTGGGGCACACCTTCAACGATGTGTCCCTTCTCGACCGTGCGCTGACGCACGCGAGCATCGCGTCGTCGCGCGTGGAGAGCAACGAGCGCCTCGAGTTCCTTGGCGATGCGGCGCTCGGACTGATCATCTGCGAGTACCTCTACCGGACGAACCCGGACTTCCTCGAAGGCGAGCTCACCAAGATCAAGAGCCATGTGGTGAGCCGACGCGCCTGCGCCGAGATCGCCGTCGAACTCGGGCTCGATCGTCTGCTTCTGCTGGGCAAGGGCATGTCCGCCCGCTTCGGGCTTCCTCCGTCGGTCTCCGCGGCGGTCTTCGAGTCACTGATCGGAGCGCTCTATCTCGACGCAGGTCCCGAGGTGACGCGCGACTTCATCCTGAAGCACATGCGAGGTCGTGTGGAGCAGGCGACGCGCCTCGGTCACCAGTACAACTTCAAGAGTGCATTGCAGCAGGCGCTCCTCGAACAATCGAGGCCTCCGGCGATCTACACCATTCTCGATGAGAAGGGGCCCGATCACGCGAAGTGCTTCGAGGTCTGTGTGCAGAGCGGAACTGACCGTTTCCCGCCCCGCTGGGGGAACTCGAAGAAGGAAGCGGAGCAGCTCGCCGCACTCGAAGCGTTGCGGACGATGGGATTGGTCGTCGAGACCGACTCGGGCGAGCCGATGCTCACTGATCTGTCGCTGCCGGTGACGACCTCCGACGACGAGGAGTGAGCCAGGTCACTTCCACGCGGCATCGAGCGCATCGAGCGACGCGTGGGCATCAAGCAGGGTCGTGTCGATCTCGCCTTCAGCAAGCCGCCGGTAGAGGCCGAGCCTCGCGGCGGCGAGTGCGTCCATCTCCTCCCTCGGTGTGAGAGCGGTGAGTGAGGGGCGAAGGACTCCGCTGCGCGCGATGCGGTCGCAGAGCGTGCCGGTGTCCGCGTGCAGAAGGACGATGCGAATGGCTCCCCGCGCCTTCGCCGACTCAAGCAGGCTCTCGGCGCCATGCGCCGTGGGCGTACCCCCTCCAAGCGCGATCACCCGCTGCGCAGGTTCGGCGGCCCCCGACGCGGACGACGCAAGCAGTCGCTCGAAGACTCGACGCTCGACAGCCCGGAATGCCGGCTCACCGAGCGATCGAAGGGCGGCGCCAGCGCTTTCGAAACCCGAGTCGAGGGCAATGAGATCGTCCAGATCAATGAACTCAGCCCGCCGACGCTCGGCGAGAGCTCGCCCGAGCGTGCTCTTGCCGCTGCCGCGGAGGCCGATCAGGACCAGATTGGGGGGCGGGCTCACCGAACGCGGATGCGGCGGCCGAGCCGGCGCTTCCGGTTGATGATCTTGCGGCCCTTGCGCGTGCTCATCCGAGCGCGGAAGCCCACGGATCGGACCTTCTTGATTCGGCTGACGCGGTGGGGGTAGTGCATGGCGAATCGGGGAGTCTAACGACCCCTTGGCGGGGGAGCAAGAGGTCATGCAGACAGGCCTTTCGAGGCCCCGCGTAAGCATCTGCGAGAGGCGTGAGGAGACCAGCACCGGCAAGCGGCCGATGCGCGCCTCTTGGGTGCCCGCGTGACGGTCCGCCCGAGGCCTGGAAGCCATTGCCGGGAAGCGGGTGACGATTGCCTCGTGGGTCCCGTGGGAGTGTCTGGGCGATGCGTGAGGAGGCCACCACCGACAAGCGGCCGACGCTTGCCCTTTGGGCTCAGGTGGGAGTCTCTGTCGCAGGTGAGGTGCCGCAAGCAGGGCTCAACCCGGGTGTGGCCGCGATTCTCCCCTTTGCCCCGGCTTCAATTCTTCGAACGCGCGTCGGTCAATTGCTTACTGCCCGCCGTGGCGGACAACCCGACCCTCGACGAGGAAGATGACATCCTCGGCGATGTTCGTGGTCATGTCGGCCATGCGCTCGAAGCGCTGGGCCACGGTCAGGATGTCGATGGCCGCTCCTGTCGCCTCGACATGTTCGGGAATCTCCTTCCGGCCCCAGGCGAGGATCTCCTTGTAGAGATCGTCCACGCGACGATCGGCGCGGCGGACCTGCCGGCAGAGGGCGGCATCCTCGTTCGCGAGCGCGGCGAGCACATCGCTCAGCATCGTGCGCGCGGCGAAGGCGAGGTCGGTCATGGCCGGCGGCATCTCGATCTCGGTGACGGCGGAGAGCTTGATGAGCTTCTTCGCGATGCCCCGGGCCAGGTCGGCGATCCGCTCGAGTTCCCCCGACACTCGGATTGTGGCGAGGATGAACCGGAGATCACTTGCCACCGGCTGCGCGAGCGCGAGGAGCCGCATGCAGATGCCTTCGATCTCCACCTCCATCGCGTCGACTTCGTTGTCGCCATTGCGGACTGCTTCCGCGGCGCTGACATCGCCGTCGATCATCGACTCGATGACCTTGGTGACACGCTGTTCAACCAGCGCGCCCATGGCAAGGAGGTTGCGTCGGAGTTCGACCAGTTCGTTGCGAAGATCAACGGCCATGGATGGATGTTCCGTGCGGGCGGCGGGTGAGGGCTCAGCCGAAGCGACCGGTGACATAGTCCTCGGTCTGCCGTTCCTTCGGGTTGGTGAAGAGCGTGTCGGTGGGGCCGCTCTCGATGAGCTTGCCCTCGAAGAAGAAGGCGGTCTGGTCGGAGACGCGGGCCGCCTGCTGCATGTTGTGAGTGACGATGATGATGGTGTATTGCGCGCGGAGCTCGCGGATCAGCTCCTCGATGCTCGCCGTGCTGCGGGGGTCGAGTGCCGAACAGGGCTCGTCCATGAGCAGCACTTCGGGGCCGACCGCCAGCGCTCGCGCAATGCAGAGGCGCTGCTGTTGACCGCCGGAGAGCCCGAGCGCCGAGGCCTTGAGTCGATCCTTCACCTCATCCCAGATGGCGGCTGCACGCAGTGACTGCTCGACCACCTCGTCGAGATCGCTCCGATTCATTCGGCGGTGCAGTCGCGGTCCGAAGGCGATGTTGTCGTAGATGCTCTTCGGGAAGGGATTGGGCTTCTGAAAGACCATGCCGACGCGGCGCCTGAGTTCGACGACATCGGCCTGTCGGCTCAGGAGATCGATGCCATGCAGCGAGAGCTCACCCTCGGCCCGCGCGCTCGGGATCGTGTCGTTCATCCGATTGATCCAGCGCAGGAAGGTGCTCTTGCCGCAGCCCGAGGGGCCGATGAACGCCGTCACGCGCCGCGCAGGGATGTCGAGATTGAGTTCATGCAGCGCCTTGAAGGTGCCGTACCAGCTCGAAAACTGTCGAGTCGTCAGCGCCACGGGTGGCGCCGCGCTCTCGGCCGCGTCCGGGGCCTTGGTCGGAAGTCCAGCAGTCGGGGAGGCGAGTGTCGGCCCGCGGCTGGGCGGGGTGGTCATGGTAGATCCCTTCAGGTGCGGATCGCGGGAGGTCTGGGTCATGAGAGCGGCTTCTGAAGCTTCGTGCGAATGAAGATGGCCAGGGCATTGAAGGTCAGGAGCACCACGAGCAGCACCACGATTCCTGCGGCGGCGAGATCGCGGAAGTCAACTCGGGGATCCGCCGCCCAGCGGTAGATCTGGAGCGGCAGCACGGTGAACTCGCTCATCAGGTTCTCAGGAGTTCTCCGCAGGAAGAGCGGCACGCCCAGGACCAGCAGCGGCGCCGCTTCACCGATCGCCCGGCTCATGGCGAGGATGGCGCCGGTCATGATGCTTGGAATGCTTGCTGGAAGCGTCATGCGCCACACCATCTGCCAGCGCGTCGAGCCCATCGCGAGCGCTCCCTGTCGCAGGGAGTTCGGCACGGCACGGATCGCCTCCTGGCTCGCAATGATCACGATGGGCAGGATCACCAGCATCAGCGTCAGTCCACCGGCGAGGACTCCCGAGCCGAAGGGGAGGCGAATGTAGAACCAACTGTCCGGGGTACCGAATTCGAATCCCGGCTTGTCGCGGGCGGTCCCGAAGATGTTGAAGAGGCGAGCAAAGGCGGTCAGTCCGATGATTCCGTAGACGATGCTCGGCACGCCCGAGAGGTTCGAGATGTTCAACCTGATGAAGTTCGTCAGGCGATTCTTGGGGGCGAACTCCTCGAGATAGATGGCGGTGGCCACGCCGGTCGGAAGCGCCACCAGCCCGCAGATGGCGCAGACCCAGATGCTGCCCCAGAGTGGCGCGCGGATTCCAGCCTGAGCCGGAAAGCGCGAGGCATACGAGGTGAAGAAGTCCCACCGCAGGTAGCCCCACAGATTCCACGCCGCCCACACGAAGAGCAGCGCGAAGATGATCTGGCCAGTGCGCAGCACGGGCCGCGGGAGAGGCACGAAGAGCATTACGCCAAGGAGCGCGGCCAGTCCAGCACCAAGGTAGAGCGTGGCATTCCCGAAGCTCTCGAATGGGCCCGGAAGCGACCACGCCGTGTTGAACGCGGCGACCTTCTCGGCTTCGAGGAGCCAGTGTCCTCCCTGGATCGTGATCGAGATGAGCAGCAGGGAGAGAACGATGATCGCCACTGTCGTGCAGAAGAGACAGATGACGAGGAACGCGCGATTGAGATTGTTTCGAGCCGCCAATGAAGTCGGCACGGCCGCGTCAAGGATCTGCGCGGCCGTGCGGCGCCTCGGCTCGGTGGGCGGCGCTTGACCGGGTGAGAGGGCGCGGCTCACTCGTACACCTCCCGGAAGCGGCGAAGAATGATCGACCCCAGCACCGCCATGGTGAGCGTCATGACGAAGAGGACGGCGGCCACCGCGAAGCTCGACTGGTACTCGATACTGAACGCCGGCGCATCACCCAGGAAGATCTGCACCATGTATGCCGTGATCGTCTGCATCTGGTCGGCGGGATTGAGCGAGAGCTGCGCCATGCCGCCGGCGGCGAGAGCCACGATCATCGTCTCGCCGACCGCCCGCGCCATCGCCAGAAGGAACGATGCGGTAATCCCCGAAAGAGCCGCGGGCACGACCACACGGACGCTGACATCGAATCGCGTCGAGCCGAGCCCGAAGGCGGCTTCGCGGAGCGAACGCGGAACGGCTCGGAGCGCGTCGTCGGAGAGGGAGCTGATGATCGGCAGGATCATGATGCCCACAGCCAATCCGGCGCCCATTGCATTGAAGCCACCGAAGACCTGCATGGGCTCGCCGCGAAGAAGTCCCGTGATGAAACTCGCCGGCGCCTGAAGACCGTAGGGCGTGATGACCATCAGCGCGAAGAAGCCATAGACGACCGTGGGGACGCCGGCGAGCACTTCGAGAATCGGCTTGATGACCGCCCGGGTGCGCTCCTTGGCGTACTCGCTCAGATAGATGGCGGTGATGAGTCCGATCGGAAGCGCAAACGCGGCGGCGATCACCGTCACCATCAGAGTTCCGGTGACGAGCGGGAGCACTCCGAAGTGTCGTTCGGCGCCGAGAAGCGGCTCCCATCGAGTGCCGAAGAGGAACTCCGTCGGCGAGACGCGCTTGGGAATGCGAATGGAAGTCCCCGGCTCAAGGCCACGATCGGGAGGCCAAGCGCCGTCGTTCACCGCCATCAGAGCCTCGGTCCCACCGAATCGGGCGGCAAGTGAGTCGGCGTTGTCCCCCTCCTGCACCAGATACGGGGCAGGGAAGGTGGTGGTGAAGAAGCCAGCGGTCTCGACGACCAGCACCATGATGATCGCCGCTGTTGTCACGATTGAAAACAGCGCGGCTGCAAAGAGAAGAACGCGCATCGTGCGATCGCTCGCAGCCCGGCCGGCGCGAGAACGCACCTTGCCTCGGGTTGCGGCGGCCGCGGCTGCTGCGGCGGCATCTCGGATTGCCTGGAAGCTGCTGCTCATCGTGAGGAGGCACGCCAAGGGCGGCGAACTGTGGCCTGAAGATGGTTCGCCGAGGACGAATGACCCGGGCGGCGGCAGCCGCCGCCCGGGTCTGGTTCAATCACACCGAGGGCATCCGCACCGGATGCCCCGGCTTCAGGTCACTTGTAGACGGTCGTGATCGGGCCGTGCACCGGATTGCCCTGGGCATCCATGAACTGCGAGCCCGTTCGCCGGTTCTTCCAGTTCGTCATCGCGTTGCCGTAGACCGACTCGGGGAACTTCACATAGCCCACTTCGCCGGCCAGGGTCGGAACCTTCTCGAGGTAGAAGCGAACGAAGGCGTCGACCTCGGGGCGATCGGCTGCCTTGCGATTCACATAGACGAAGAGCGGTCGGCTGAGGGGCTCGTAAGTTCCATTGCTGATGGTCTCCGTGGTCGGGGCAACCGCCACGCCCTTCGAGTTCACGATCGGAATGGAGCGAAGCTTGTCCTTGTTCTCGAAGTAGTACGCGCAACCGAAGAAGCCGATGGAGCTGCGATCGCCGGCGACGCCGGTGACGAGCACATTGTCATCCTCGCTGACGGTGATGTCTGGGCGGACATTGCCATCCTTGCCGACGACGACTTCCTTGAAGTAGTCGAAGGTGCCGCTGTCGGTTCCTGGGATGAAGATCTTGATGGGAGTGGCCGGCCACGCGGGGTTCACATCCTGCCAGGTGCGAGCGGGGCTGCCCGCAAGGAAGATCTTCTTGAGGTCATCGACCGTGAGCTTGTCGACGGCGGTGTTGTCCTTGTGGGTCACGATCGTGAGTCCGTCGAAGGCGATCGGGACCTCGATGAACTCGATCTTGTTGGTGGCCGCCTGGTCGGCCTCGCTCTTCTTGATGGGACGGCTCGCATTCGAGATGTCCGTCTCACCCGCACAGAATCGCTTGAATCCGCCGCCGGTTCCCGACATGCCGACGGTGACATTCACCTGCGGCGCCACCTTGGCGAACTCCTCGGAGACGGCTTCCGTGATCGGGAAGACGGTGGAAGATCCATCGATCCGGATTGCGGATCGGGGCAGGCCCTTGTAGTCCTGCGGCGCGGCAGCCAGCGCCGCGACGCCGAGCGTCAACGCGGAGAGGGTGGCAATCTTGGGAGATGTCATGTTGAGTCCTTCCTGGGGAAATCGAGTTGCGGGTGGCAACCCCGCCACCCACGGCCACACTTTCTCCAGCGTATGTGAAGATCGTGTAAATCGGGGATGCGAATGCTGGCAAGTTGAGGTCTGCAGCCCTCCCGAAACACCACGGGAACGCTACGCCGCGAGCTCGACCTGCCGTTGATCCTTGGGAAGCTGAATGGTGAAGGTGCTGCCCCGCCCAAGTTCGCTCTCGACCGACACCTTGCCCCCATGCACCATGGCGATGTGCTTCACGATCGCGAGCCCCAGGCCGGTGCCGCCCGCCTCTCGCGATCGACCGTGATCGACTCGATAGAAGCGCTCGAAGAGTCGCGGAAGATGTTTCGCCGCGATGCCCGGTCCCTGATCGTGCACGGACATGGTGCACTGCCCGCCTGAAGCCTCAGCGCGGACGCGCACGGTGGTGCGAGGTGCGCTGTACTGGACGGCGTTCTGCACGAGATTCACCACCGCCTGCCCGAGCAGCGACTTCGACCCGGTGACGGTGAGCCCCTCGGGGACTTCGTTCATGAGTTGAATCTCACGAGCTTCGGCGGTGCCTTGCATTTCATCGAGCACGCCGGTGACCAGTTCTCGCAACTCCACCGGCTCGAACTGAAGTCGTCGATGGACCTGGCGCTGTTCGAGTGAAGAGAGCGAGAGAATGTCCTCGACCAGTTGCGCGAGCCGTCGAGCGTTGTCACGAATGACACCGAGGAACTGCTGCGCGCGCCCGGGGTCCTCCCAGCCGATGTCGAGCAGCGTCTCGACATAGCCCTTGATGTTGGTGATCGGTGTTCGAAGCTCGTGACTCACATTGGCGGCGAAGTCGCTCCGCATCGCCTCGAGGCGGCGCTCGGCGGTGACATCGTCGGCGGCGATCAGGAGTCCAGCCGGTGTGCCGCGCGGGTCGAGCATGGGTTCGGCGGCGAGTTGGAGAATGCCCGCCGATGCGGAGTCGAGCGTGATCTCCCGGCGCGCTGAACCACCTGCGGCGATCGCATCATTGACGAAGCGATGAACCTCCGGAGCGCGGACGACTTCGGGGAGCAGGCGACCCCGCGCACTGCCGCCGGGAATGCCGAAGAGACGCTCGGCGGCGGCGTTCATCGAGACAATCCGCTGCTGTTCATCGAGCGCCACGATGCCCGTGGTCATCGACTGGAGGACGAGCTG
Organism: Phycisphaeraceae bacterium; assembly: GCA_019636735.1. Taxonomy (NCBI): domain Bacteria; kingdom Pseudomonadati; phylum Planctomycetota; class Phycisphaerae; order Phycisphaerales; family Phycisphaeraceae; species Phycisphaeraceae bacterium. The sequence continues at coordinate 110,386 of JAHBWY010000006.1, read as the reverse complement.
ATGCGAGGCGAGCTGGGCTTCGAGGAGCCGGGCCCGACTCTCGACCGCCGCAGCGCGGGCCTGAAGGTCGGCCGTCGCACGACGATGCGAGCGGACCATGAGCATGGCGCCCACCGTGGCGCCGATGGCGGCCGCACCAAGAAGGGTGGCAACCATGATGGCGGGATCTGTCTCGATGGCGGGGTCACTCCGATGAGGCGCCGACGCCTTCGGAGAAACGATAGCCGACTCCCCGCACCGTCTCGATGCAATCGGCGAGATCACCTAGCTTTCGACGCAGCGCGGTGATGTGCACATCGACCGTTCGGCTGGAGAGGACCGTGTTACGGCCATGCACGGCGGCGATGATCTGATCCCGTGTTCGAACGAAGCCCGGTCGCTGCGCCAGGTACTGCAGCAGCATGAACTCCGTGAGCGTGAGGTCGAGCGTCTTGCCGCGGCAGATGACCGTGTGACGACCCGGATCGATCACCAGGTCGCCTCCGGCCACGACGATTCGATCGGGTGTCGCTTCCTCGGCCGGGTCGCCGCCCTGTCGGCGGCGAAGAACATTCCGCACGCGCGCGACCAGCACGCGCGGACTGAACGGCTTGGTGACATAATCGTCGGCGCCGAGCTCAATGCCGGCGACCACATCAGCCTCTTCGCCCTTGGCAGTCACCATGACGACGGGGATGTTGCGAGTTGCCTCCTGCTGCTTCAGGCGACGGCAGACTTCCATGCCGCTCATTTCCGGCAGCATCAGGTCGAGGATCACGAGATCCGGCGTTTCGCGCTTGATGGCATCGAGCGCCTGGCGCCCGGATCGCACCACGCGCGCCACCATTCCATCACGCTCGATGTTGAACTGAATCAGCTCTGCGATCGCAGGTTCATCTTCCACGATCAGGACACTGGTCTTCTCTGCCACGGGCGGCTCCTTGAGGTGCGGGCGCCATCCGGTCCGTGCCGGCGACTGATCGGTATCTCAGACTCGACGGGTTCAGATTCTGTTCAGAGTCTATGAAGGGCTCGGTGCTTCTCGGGGACCAATGGTGATTCCATCGTGAAGCCGCGAGTGGCTCCGTCCCGTGATCTGGGGGAGGGAGATGGGCACGCCGTCTTCGGCGAGTGCTCCGAGGACGGCCCAGCAGACGGCCTCACGGAGCTCGATCGGAATGCCGAGGGTGTCGCTGGTCACGACAGTGCGACCGCTCGATTTCGTGATCGCGCGGAGCAGGGCTCGGTTTCGCGATCCGCCGCCCGCGAGGACCCAATCCTCGGCATCGGGCGCCAGTGTTCGAACACCTCGGGCGATGGCCTCACCCATCGCCCGCGTCATCGATGCAAGGGCGTTCTGTGCCACGGATCGGGGGGGAGTTGATGTCGCCGAAGGCGCCACGAGATTGAGCACCCGGTCAAGCTCATCACCAGTGCCGAGGCTTCGGCCCCTGGCAGTCATGGCTGTGAGCGACGCCACGAGCCGCCCTGTGATCGCCGGACACGCCTCACCCTGTTCCGCGGAAGCGCCGTCGCGATCGAAGGGCTCGCCCAGCATGCGCCGCGCGGCCAGGTCGAGCCACTGGTTGCAGGCGCAGAAATCGGCTCCGCGAATGGCCGCGAGCGCCTGCTCCGCAGGCTCATTCGCCGACGGGAGCCCGGTGGCGTTCGCGAATCCGCCGAGATTGATGATCACGCGAGGCTGCGCGTTTCGAAAGAGAATCCAGTCGGCGAGCGGAGTGAGGGGAGCCCCCTGGCCGCCTTCAGCAAGGTCTGCGCTGCGGAGATCGCAGATCACCCGGCACTTGAGCGCGGCAGCGATCGGCTGTGGCTGGAGCAGTTGCCACGAAAGGGGGGGCGCATGCAGGATCGTCTGTCCGTGCGCCGAGATGAGATCCACTCGCTCGCCCCCGGCGAGTCGCTCGCACTCCTGCGCGTGCAGGAGCGCGAAGTCGCGGCCCAACTCAGCGAACTCCCGAGCGCGAAGCGGTGCTTCTGTTGCGGCGGCGCGCAATCGCGGTTCAAGGGCACCAAGCGATGCGCTCCGGCCGCGGATCAATCGCGCGCGCATGGCAAGTCCCTCGCCCTCGATCTCGACGAGCGCGAGATCGAGTCCATCGAGACTCGTCCCGCTCATCGCGCCGATCACTCGTCGAGTGCGCATGGCTCCATGGTCCACGGCTCGAGCGCCGCGGGCAAGCGGGGCTCTGCACTGGATCGTCTTCCGAGCGTGAGCGGTACGATCGGTGCGTGACCAACTCCGGCGAACAGACGGCGGAACATCTCCCGGATGACCCCCGCCGTGATCCGGCCCTTGGTGGTGGAGGGGGGGGCGAGCGTTCGTTGATGGGCGCGGATGACGCCCGCCGCAGCGGGGATTCGAGCGCTCATGCGCGCTTCGTGCCGGGCGCCATGATCGCCGGGCGATACCGGGTTGTCTCGCTGCTTGGCCGTGGTGGCATGGGGGAGGTCTACCGGGCCGATGATCTTCGACTCGGACAGACGGTGGCGATCAAGTTCCTACCCGCCTTGGTTGAGAAGGACGAGGCGAGGCTCGCCCGGCTCAACCAGGAAGTCCGACTTGCGCGTGAGGTGGCGCACCCCAATGTCGCGCGCGTCTTTGACATCGGTGACTTCGAGGGCGAGCACTTCCTGACGATGGAGTTCGTCGATGGTGAAGACCTCGCCTCACTCCTGCGCCGGGTGGGGCGACCCAATCCGGACAAGGCCATGGAGATCGTCCGGCAGATCTGCGCGGGAGTTGCCGCACTGCATGAACGCGGGGTGCTGCACCGGGATCTGAAGCCCGCGAACATCATGCTCGACGGACGCGGGCGCGTCAGGATCATGGACTTCGGGCTCGCGTTGCGTCAGCAGGTCGATGGCTCCTCCGTCGGTGCCGCTCGGTCCGCCGGGGGAACTCCGGGCTACATGGCCCCCGAGCAGTGGTCGGGTGGCCCCGTCACCGAGGCGACCGATGTCTACGCCATCGGGCTGATCCTTCATGAGCTCTTCACCGGTCGGAGTGCGGCGCAGGGGGAGTCGATCGATGCCTACCGACGCTGGCATCTCTCGACGCCGGTCGAGAGTGTGAGTCACTCCCTCTCCGAAGTGAATCCAGAGATCGAGCGCGTGATTCTCGCGTGCATCGCGAAGGATCCCTCCGAGCGCCCGGCCTCGGCGCTGGCCGTGTCGGCGATGCTTCCGGGAGGAGATCCGATCGCGACGGCGCTTGCCGCGGGCGAGACACCGTCGCCGGACATGGTGGCAGCCGCCGGGCGGGTCGACCGGATCTCGCCGACTCATGCCGTGATTCTCGGCGTCACGCTGCTTGCGGCGCTCCTGACATGGGTGGTTCTGCCCAGCCCGCTCCGACCTTGGGACCTCGCCCCGCCTCGGAAGCCACCCGCGGTCCTCGCCGATCGCGTTGACCAGATCCTGGCGCGCCTCGGCAGCGAGGAGCGGCTCCCAGGCCGGGCGCAGAGCTTCGTCTTCGACGAGTCGATCACCCAATGGCTGCGCCGTGAGTCTGGCACCGACCGGGACCTCTCGTCGGCGGTGAAGCGCGCCGATCCGGTCTCGTTCCTTGTGCGACGCTCGCCGCGCGCCATGCTGCCGCTCAACTCGATGACCCGGGTGACGCTTGATGATCCTGCCGTCGATCGCGCGGGAATGGAGGTGATTCAGCTCTTTTCCGACGGACGACTTCGACACTTCGAGCGGGTTCCCGCCCGGCGCGTGGATGCCCTCGGCGACGAAGCCGGGAGCGCGCCTCGCGCGGTCGCAAGCGAGGAGACGCTCGCGGCGCTCATTCGGGACGCGGGGTTCGATCCAGGCTCGCTCAGGAGCGCCGAGCCCCAGCGTCGTCCTCGCGTCTTCGCCGATCGCGTGCTGGCGTGGGAGGAAGTGAACGACGACGGCGCCGAACCGTGGCGAGTGGAGGCGGCCACGCTGGAGGGCGCGGTCGTTTCATTCGAAGTGGTGGGACCGTGGATGAGGGCGGGTCAAGAGGTGGGGCGAACGGCGCCTGAACGGTCGACTCGATCTGACGCGCCGGCACGGGTGGCGGGGTGGCTCATCTTCACGCTGCTGCTGGTCGCGATCACCGTGATGAGTCTCCTGGCGCTTCGACATCTTCGTCAGGGGCGCGGCGATCTTCGGGGCGCCCGGGCGCTGGCCCTCGCGGTGATGGGCATTGCCCTGCTTCGCTGGTTGATGCTCTGCGACTTCGTCTGGTCGCCGACCATGTTCGATCGCCTGGTGTCGGCCGGTGTTGGGCTGTCGCTCTTCGCAGGCGCCATCGCGTGGGTCCTCTACATCGCGCTTGAACCTTTCGCTCGACGGGTCTGGCCCGCCACAATGGTGTCATGGCAGCGGCTGGTGCGTGGACAGTTCCGGGATCCGCTGGTGGGCCGCGATCTGATTGTCGGAGCAATCGGCGGCGTCCTCTACCTGCTGGCGGGCACAGCAGGCCTGATGGTGGATCGTGCGCTCGGGCAGCCGTCGGTCATCGACCTCTCCCTGGCGGGGGCGCCGTTCTGGCTCATCCCACTCATGGGCGGTGTGCGCCCCGTGGGCATCATGCTCGTGGCGATTCAGTCAGGAGTCATCGTGCCGATGGTGTCGCTTCTCTTTCTGGTGGTGATGCGCATGATCGTCAGGAGGTCGTGGGTCGCGGCAGGGCTCTTCTGGCTGATCTATTCGGCGTCGGTCCTGCTCAGTTCGCCCACGCTCCTCTCCGGCATCGTCTTCGGCAGCCTGGTCGCCACCATCCTGCTCATCCTCCTGATGCGATACGGGCTGGTGGCCATTCTCGGCTCACAGGTGGTGGGTTCGCTGCTCACTCTCTTCCCGGTCACCAGTGACACCGGGGCATGGTTCTTCTCGATTGGATTGATCGGGGTCGTCCTGGCGCTCGTGCTGTCGGGGGCGGGGCTGGCGGCGGCCGTGGCCGGTCGCTCGGCGCCGGCGTGGTTGGTGGCTCGCCGCGGCGGGGCCGCCGCTCTAGTACCTTCATCGTGATGCTCAAGCGGATTCTTGTGACTGGCGGAGCGGGCTTCCTCGGCTCCCATCTCTGCGACCGACTCGTGGCGGCCGGCCACGAAGTGATCTGCCTCGACAACTTCTACACGAGCCAGAAGTCCAACATCGAACACCTGCGCGATCACGCGAACTTCGAGGTCATGCGGCACGATGTCACGGACCCGTTCAAGGTGGAGGTCGACGAGATCTTCAACCTTGCCTGCCCTGCAGCGCCGGGCCACTATCAGTTCAATCCGATCAAGACGATGAAGACCTCGGTCATGGGCGCGATCAATGTGCTTGGCCTCGCCAAGCGCATCCGCGCGAAGGTCTTTCACGCGAGCACGAGCGAGGTCTACGGCGATCCCGATGTGCATCCGCAGACGGAGGCGTATCGAGGCAATGTGAACCCCATCGGGCCGCGCGCCTGCTACGACGAGGGCAAGCGCGCCGCCGAGACACTCATGTTCGACTACCACCGGATGAACAAGGTGAACATTCGAGTGGTTCGGATCTTCAACACCTATGGACCTCGCATGCACCCCTTTGACGGGCGCGTGGTCAGCAACTTCATCCGGCAGGCGATGCGGAACGAGCCGATCACGATGTACGGCGATGGCTCGCAGACGAGGTCGTTCTGCTTCGTCGACGATCTCATCGACGGCTTCCTGAAGATGATGGCGGGGCCGGATGACTTCGTCGGCCCGGTGAATCTCGGCAATCCCGGCGAGTTCACCATTCGCGAACTCGCGGAGAAAGTGGTCAAGCTGAGCGGAAGTTCATCGACCGTCGGCAGCGGTCGGCCGCTCCCGCAGGATGACCCGCTGCAGCGCTGCCCCGATATCTCGCTCGCCAAGGCGAAGCTCGGTTGGGAGCCGAAGGTTCACTTGGATGAAGGCCTGCGGCGCACGATCGCCTGGTTCAAGTCGATCGACATGAGCGCCTATCGCCCGCCCACGCCGAACTATTGATCTCGCCGTTGCCGGGCGTCTGATTCCGTTGACGCCGGACGATTGAGCGCGCCGTTGCCGGGCGTCTGAGGTCACTACAGCCGGGCTATTGGCCTCGTCGGCGCCGACGGGCCAGAACCAGCAGTGCGCATGGAGTGAGCACTGCCGGCGTGGGCACCGCGAGTGCGCGAAGATCGAGCTGGTAGAGCTGCGGATCGTTCGTGAGATTGAACACGGTCACCTGAAGTTGCACCGACTGTCCAGGTGCAAGCGGCGACAGTCCCTGCGCCGCCGCATCGAAGTGCGCGAAGGCGAAGGTCTCATCGATCAGCGCCACGCCGCCGATCCATGCGCCGGCGATGAACCGTGGTTCAAAGTGCGTCACGAAGTTGAGAAGCTCGCCGCCACCCGTCGCGGCAAAGCGAATCTCGAAGCCCGCCCAGGCGCTCGCTGACGCGTTCGTGAGTGTGATCGTCCACTGATCGAAGGTGACCGGCTGAATCGACTGCATGGCCGAGCCGCCGAGGCCGTCGGGCGCGACCGTGAACCAGAGGTCCGCCTGCGGGAGGTCAACCGGCGGGGGAGTGACCAGCGCGGACGATGCGGCTCCGCAGAGGGCCATCGGGAGCAGGCTGGTTGCGAGTGACCTGAGTCGGGCCATGGGATCGAATGTACAGCGGGGGGAATCGCCGGAAAATGGGGAAGGGCTTTGAATGAGGGGCCGTGGACCTCCAAGAATGGCCCCCTCTCGCGGGCCGGGCGGGGCGATCACACTGGGCAGATGGTCTAGAAGTGACTTCAATCACGAACCAAAAATCTACCGAACAGGCCTTGACGGCGCCGATGTCTTTGGCGATCCTTACAGACACCGAACGGACCGCGGCCGAAGGCCGCTCGCCGCAGGAAATCAGGCAGGGACACGAACTTCGGCCGTCAGGCCTCACACCAGTTTTCACCCCAGTTCGCAACACAGGGCTCATTCAGGAACCGCATTCCAAGGAAGGTCACATGGTCAGCAACAGCACGAACGCTTCTCCCTCCTCTCGATCCCCTCAGCCAGCGTCCGGGGTCGTCAAGTCTCCCGCTGGTTCGGATGCACGGACCGCCTCCAGCCCGGAGGGACGCACGGGTACAACTCGTGGGCCCGTGGCGTCGGATCGTTCCGTCGGCCCGGCGAGCCAGCGCAGCGTGCAGGAGGCGCCAGTGAGCCAATCGAAGTCCGTTGAACCCAAGTCCGTCGAACCGAAGCCCGGGGACCGAGCCTCGGGGGGTGCAGGAGCGCCCGCTGGAAACTCGAAGTCGACGACCGGTCCGGGAGCGGCCGCAGCGGCGCCCGATACCAAGGGCAAGTGGAAGGCGCTCGAGGCCGCCATGAGCCAGATCGAGAAGAGCTACGGCAAGGGTTCGATCATGCGCCTCGACGGCGAGAAGATCCCGGAGATTCCGGCGATCTCAACCGGCGCGCTGAGCCTCGACCTGGCCTTGGGTGGCCGAGGGCTGCCGAGAGGCCGAGTGATCGAGATCTTCGGTCCGGAGTCGAGCGGTAAGACAACATTGGCGCTGACGGTCATCGCGCACGCCCAGAAGGCGGGCGGAGTGGCGGCCTTCATCGACGCCGAGCATGCGCTCGACCCCTCATGGGCGAAGCGGCTCGGCGTGAACCTCGACGAGATGCTGGTCTCGCAGCCTGACACCGGGGAACAGGCTCTCGAGATCTGCGAAATGCTCGTTCGCAGCAACGCCGTCGATGTGGTCGTGGTCGACTCGGTCGCAGCCCTCATTCCGAGGGCGGAGATCGAGGGCGAGATGGGTGACTCCCATGTCGGACTTCAGGCTCGCCTCATGAGCCAGGCGCTCCGGAAGCTCACTGGCGCCATCGCCAAGAGTGAGACGATCGTCATCTTCATCAATCAGCTCCGCGAGAAGATCGGAGTCATGTTCGGCAGCCCCGAGACGACGACAGGTGGTCGCGCCCTCAAGTTCTACGCGTCGGTCCGAGTGGACATTCGCCGCATCGGCTCCATCAAGGACGGCGAGCGGAATGTCGGCAACCGCGTTCGCGCCAAGGTGGTGAAGAACAAGATCGCGCCACCCTTCCGCGAGGCTGAGTTCGACATCATGTTCGACGAGGGCATCTCGACGGCGGGCGATGTGCTCGACCTCGCGGTGGCCGATGGAGTCGTCGACAAGAGCGGGTCGTGGTTCAGCTTCTCCGGCACGCGCCTCGGACAGGGGCGCGAGGGTGCGAAGGGCTTCCTTCGCGAGAACCCGGAGACCATGGCCCAGATCCGGAACGAGGTGATGCGTCGGAGGCTCGCCAATCCTGCGGGAAGTGGTCGGCGAGCCAACGACGACGAGTGACCCGTCGGATCGAAGTCGGCGCGCGCTCAGAGCGAACGCCGACAGCGGGATCGTCTCGGGTTCGCTCATCGTGCCCGGGCGTGAGAAGCACACGGAGGGGGCCCCTCGGCGTCGGAGGCCGAGGGCTTCTTTGCTGCGCTCGATCGAGTGCCGCCTTGCTCGTTCATGCGGGAGCCGCGTACACTCCCTCGCTTCGGTATCGCGGATGTGGCGGAATTGGCAGACGCGCAAGATTCAGGTTCTTGTGGGGTAACACCCGTGGAGGTTCGACTCCTCTCATCCGCATGAGGTCGTCCCGGGGCGGATGGCACCAGCCGTCCGCCCCGGCGGCGAAACCCGGGGATCGCCAGGTGACTATCCTGAGTTGCACACTCGATGGTGCACTTGGGCGGAGTCTCTCCGGGTGAACAAACGATCGCATGCCCCCATTCATCTACTTCGACAACAACGCCACCACTCAGCCTCTTCCTGAGGTGATCCGTGCAGTGCAGGAGGGGATGGTGCGAACATGGGGGAATCCATCGAGCATTCACCGCTTCGGCAACGAGGCGAAGCAGCAGGTCGAACTCGCCCGTGAGAAGGTCGCGAACCTGGTCGGCAGCGTCGCCCGCGATGTCATCTTCACCTCGGGCGGGACAGAGGGCGCGAATCTCGCTCTCGTCGGTTCGCTCCAGGCGCAGCAAGGCCGCCAGGTGATCGTCACCACGCGGATCGAGCACAGCGCCGTGCGTGAGCTGGCTCAGCAACTGGCGGCCCGCGGGGTCGAGGTGATCTGGTTGCCGAACTCCGGCGATGGAGTGGTCGACACCGACGCCCTTCGCTCGCTTCTTGCGGCGCGCGCGAAGGAGATCGCGCTCGTGAGTGTGATGGCGGCCAACAATGAAACCGGTGTCATCCAGCACTGGCGTGACATGGGCCGCCTTTGCCGGGAGCATGGCGTGCGATTTCATTGCGACGCGACGCAGTGGGCCGGGCGCATGCCGACGAACCTTGCCGAAGAGGCGGTCGATCTCTTCAGCTTCGCGCCGCACAAGTTTCATGGCCCCAAGGGCGTCGGCGCCCTCATTGTCCGGCAGGGGGTCAGGCTCGGTTCGCTGGTCGTCGGTGGTCCGCAGGAGCGAAAGCGACGAGGCGGGACCGAGGCGGTGCCGGCGATCATGGGCTTCGGAGCTGCAGCCGAGTGCGCTCGAGAGTGGATCTCCGATCCCGAGCACCCGAACGCGGTGCGGCGCCGACGCGATCGACTCGAGATGCTCCTGCTCGAAGGGGCGCCCAATGCTCGCGTGAACGGGGCGCTGGTGCCGCGCATCTGGAATACGACCAACATCGGCTTCCCCTGTTTGGAGGCGGAGGCGATGCTGCTTCTCTTCTCGGAGCGCGGCATCTGTGCGAGCGCAGGGTCGGCGTGTTCCTCCGGCTCACTCGAAGCCTCGCCGATTCTCCGAGCCATGGATGTTCCCCCCGATCTTGCGCACGGTTCGGTGCGCTTCTCCCTGAGCCGCTTCACGACCGACGAGGAGATCGAGGTGGGCGCGAAGCTCATTCTCGAGTGCGCCGCACGGCTGCGCGCGAGCTCGCGAGCGCTGCCCACGGCCATGCGCTCGTGATCAGGACGAGGCACTTCTTCGGCGCGTGACCGTGGTGGACGCGAACGCCTGACTCAATCGACGCGCGCGGTGCATGCGCCCGATGCTCATCGGCTCGCGCACTCGGAGCGCTCACTCGGACAGCTCACTGCGACGAGGCCCTCGCGATCAAGCGTCGCGCCACTGCCGGTAGCGCTCGACGAGGGCCTTGGTGCTCGAATCGACGCCCGCTGGAATCGCCGCGCCCTTGGAGAGCATCGGCGCGATGCGCTTCGCGAGCACCTTGCCCAACTCGACTCCCCACTGATCGAAGCTGTTGATTCCCCAGAGCACTCCCTGGGTGAAGACCTTGTGTTCATAGAGCGCCACCAGCTTGCCGAGCATCGCCGGCGTGAGTCGATCGCAGAGAAGCACATTCGAGGGACGGTTGCCTTCCATCTCCTTGTGCCGGGCGAGCCATGCGGGCACGCCTTCGCGCTCGATCTCCTGCACCGTCTGCCCGAACGCGAGCGCCTGCGTTTGCGCGAAGACATTCGCGTTGAGCAGATCGTGGTGATCGCCGAGCTGATGCAACGGCTGGGCGAAGGCGATGAAGTCGCAGGGCACCAGCTTCGTTCCCTGGTGGATCATCTGATAGAAGGCATGCTGGCCGTTCGTGCCGGGCTGTCCCCAGATCACCGGACAGGTCTGCCACGCCACGCGCTCGCCATCGAGCGTGACATGCTTGCCATTGGACTCCATCTCGAGCTGCTGGAGATAGGCGCTGAATCGATCGAGGTACTGGAAGTAGGGGAGAATCGCGACGGTCTCGGCGCCGAGCAGATTGTTGTTCCAGAAGCCGACCAGAGCCATCGTGACGGGCAGGTTGGCTTCGACGGGCGCATGGCGGAAGTGCTCATCCATGGCCCGGAAGCCTTCGAGCATCGCGCGGAAGTGGTCGACTCCAATCGCGATCATCGTTGAGAGACCGATCGCCGAGTCCATCGAGTAGCGACCACCGACCCAATCCCAGAAGCCGAACATGTTGGCGGTGTCGATGCCGAAGGCCGACACTTCCTTCGCGTTGGTCGACACGGCGACAAAGTGCCGCGCCACTGCCGCCGTGTCGCCATTGAATGCTCTGAGCGACCAGTCGCGCGCCGTCCGGGCATTGGTCATCGTCTCGAGCGTGGTGAAAGTCTTGCTTGAGATGATGAAGAGGGTCTCCGCCGGGTCGAGCCCGCGCGTCTTCTCGACGAAGTCATTCGCATCGATGTTGCTCACGAAGCGGCAGTCGAGTTCATCGGTGGCGTAGACGCGCAGGGCGTCGTAGGCCATCGCCGGCCCGAGATCGCTTCCCCCGATTCCGATGTTGATCACATGCCGGATGCGCCGGCCCGTGTGGCCGAGCCACGCGCCGCTGCGCACGGCGGCGGCGAAGTGCGCCATTCGATCGAGCACTGCGTGCACCTCGGGTACGACATTGACGCCATCGACCTCGATGACGGCATCCTTCGGCGCCCGAAGCGCCGTGTGCAGCACGGCACGCTGCTCCGGCGTATTGATCTTCACGCCGGTGAACATCGCCTCGCGGCGCGCGGAGAATCCCGCGGCGGCGAGCAGGGCGCGGAGCAGCCTTATCGCCTCCGCATCGACGCGCTGCTTCGACCAGTCGAGGTGGATGCCAAGCGCCTCCGTCGCCATCGCGGCGCCGCGATTCGGCTCGGCCGCGAAGAACTCCCGCAAGTGGCGCTGACGCAGACCGTCGGCGTAGGCTCGGAGTGCGCGGTACTCCGGCAGGGCATCGAGCCGCGGTGTCGATCGACCCGCGGCGGCGGCGTGCGAAGAGGTCGTCGTGGGGTTGCTCATGGGAATCTCCGCTGGAGTTGCAATGGCCGTCGGAGCGGAGGACCCCGCACGGGGAACCGCTTCACATGGCGCTGACTTGCGGCGCTGCGGGGTTATACTCGCTCAACATGAAGCCCACCGCACTCCTCTCGATCTCGGGCCAGAGCATCTGGCTGGACAATATCTCCCGTCGTCTGCTCACCAGCGGCACGCTCGAGAAGTACATCAGCGAGTTCTCCGTGGTTGGCCTCACCAGCAATCCGACCATCTTCGAGAAGTCCATCGCCGGCTCGCGTGACTATGACGATCAGATTCGCGAGCTCGCGTCGAAGGGCCTCGATGAGGAGTCGATCTTCTTTGAACTGGCCATCGCCGATCTCCAGCAGGCGGCCGATCTCTTCAAGCCGACGCATGAGCGCACCGGCGGCGTGGATGGCTGGGTCAGCCTCGAGGTGAGCCCCAACCTCGCCAACGACACGCAAGGCACGATCGAACAGGCGCTCGAGTTGCACGCGAAGGCGAAGCGCCCGAATCTGCACATCAAAGTGCCCGGTACGCCCGAGGGCCTGCCCGCCATCGAGGAGCTGACGGCCCGCGGCATCTCGGTCAATGTCACGCTGCTCTTCTCCTCAGATCAGTACCTCGATGCTGCCGAGGCATACCTCCGCGGCTTGGAGCGACGCCATCGCGAAGGCAAGAGCCTGCGCGTCGAAAGCGTGGCGAGCGTCTTCATCAGCCGATGGGATCGCAAGACCGCGGATCGCCTGCCGCCGTCTCTCAAGAATCGTCTCGGTGTCGCGATCGGCATGGAGTGCTACCGCGCCTACGCCGATCGCTATGCGACCGATCGCTTCCTCCGACTTCAGAACGCCGGCGCGAGGCCGCAGCGACTCCTCTTCGCGAGCACGAGTACCAAGGATCCGCGACTCGCGAACACCTTCTATGTGACCGAGCTCTCTGCCGGGCGCACCGTGAACACAATGCCCGAGGAGACACTGCTCGCCTTCCAGGATCACGGGCGAGTCGAGGACATGCTTCGACATGACGGTGGTGATGCCCATCGCATTCTCGGTGACTGCGAGAAGGCGGGCGTCTCCATCAAGGCAACGGCGGAACAGCTTCAACTCGAGGGTCGAGATGCCTTCAAGAGGAGTTGGGACGATCTGCTGGAGCAGATTCGATCGAAGTCGTCGGCGCTCGTCCATTGACCATCCGCAAGCAGCCACCTCAAGGCACGGGATGCCGCCGCCTGCGATTGATCGCTGGTGCCGTGGTCGGCTGGGTGGCGGTGGCGCTCGCACTGCCGCTGGTTCTTCCGCACTCGCAGTTGCACGCGATTCACGGGGGCGAGGAGAGCGTCATCGAGTTCGCCTCCGTCGGCCTCTGGGTCGCGGCCGCCATCGCAATCCCCGTCTTCCTGCGCCGCGCGTCAGCGGCCGTGGTCGCCGGCATGCTGCTCTGTCTTGGTGCGGCGGCTCGAGAGTTGGACTTTCACAAGCGATTCACAGAGATCGGTCTCTTCAAGTTGAAGTTCTTCCTCTCCCCTGACATCGGCGTCGGTGCCAAGGTGTGCGGCGTCCTGGTCATCCTCGTCCTCGCCGCTTCGATCGTGCTGGTCGGCCGGGCGATCTGGTTGCATCTTCGAGCGTCCGGCGGATGGCGGTCGGAGTGGGCTCGCTGTGCAGCGCTCGCCTTGGGGCTGCTCCTGTTCGCGAAGTCTCTCGATGCCGCGCCCTCGACGCTGAAGAGTGCCGGTGTGATGCTCTCCGGGAGTGTGACGAGAATGATGGGCTCCGTGGAAGAGCACATGGAAGCCGCGGCGCCGCTCATTGTGGTCGTCGGATTGGCGCTCGTGCCCCGGAGAAGGCGCCGGCAGCGCCCGGCGGCGTCAGAGGTGGCAATCGACCCTGCTACGATCGCCGCCGCGCCGCTCATTCGGCGATAGTCCCATGGCTCACGGATTTCTTGACGAACTGCGCTGGCGCGGACTGCTCCATCAGGTGACTTCCGAGTCACTCGCGTCCTTTCTCGCGGCGCCCGGACAACTTGGATATGCCGGCTTTGATCCGACCTCGGACAGCCTGACCATTGGGAACGCGATTCCCATGCTCATGCTCGCTCGCTGGCAGCGGGCGGGACATCGGCCGCTTGTTCTCATGGGTGGAGGCACCGGTCTGATCGGCGACCCGAGTGGCAAGAGTGTCGAACGGACCCTCATGAGCGAGGAGCAGGTGCGCCACAATGTCGCCAGTCAGCGCGCCATCTTCGAGCGCGCCATCGACTTCACGGGAGCCCACGCCGGCGCCATCGTCGACAACTCGGAGTGGCTTGCGAAGCTCGGCTTCATCGAGGTGCTTCGCGATGTGGGCAAGCACTTCAGCGTGAATCAGATGATCGCGCGCGACTCCGTGGCGGCGCGCCTCAATCAGCGTGAGCAGGGCATCAGCTACACCGAGTTCAGCTACATGATCCTGCAGGCCTATGACTTTCTCCATCTCTGCCGCACGCGTGGCTGCCGCGTGCAACTGGGCGGCAGCGACCAGTTCGGAAACATCGTCTCGGGCATCGATCTCATTCGGAGGCAGGAAGGCATCGAGGCTTTCGGCATCACGAATCCTCTGGTGACCGCGGCGGATGGCAGCAAGATCGGCAAGAGTGAGAAGGGGGCCATCTTCGTGACGGCCGACCGGACTTCGCCCTATCGCTTTCACCAGTTCTGGCTGAACACCTCCGACGCCGATGTCGGACGCTACCTGCGCTGGTTCACCTTCCTGCCGCGCGAGCGCATCGAGGAACTCGAGGCGATCGCAACGCAGCGACCCGAGGCACGCGAGGGGCAGCGCGTGCTGGCCGATGAATTGACAACGCTCTTTCATGGTGCCGGCGAGACCGATCGGGCCCGCCGCGCGGCCGAGGCACTCTTCTCCGGCCGCGTGTGTGACCTCGATCAGGGCATGGTCCGTGAGATCGCCGCGGAGCTTCCCTCGAGCGAAGTGTCAGAGGAGCGTCTCGCGGGCGAGGGAACGCCGCTTGTCGAGCTTCTTGCCGAGACGACGCTCGCGAAGAGCCGTCGCGAGGCTCGCGAGTATCTCGCGGCAGGCGCGGTGCTCATCAATGGCGACAAGGCTTCGGCGGAGCATCGGGTTCGAAGCAGCGATCTCCTGCATGGCGAGGTAGCGCTTCTTCGACGCGGCAAGCGGAACTGGCACGCCCTTCGACGCGGTGGTCGAAGCGGGTGAGAGGCTCTCTTTGAAGCCCCGCGTTGCCCGGAGCGAGCGGGGAAGACGCAGGTCAGGGCAAGTGGCCCTTCGAGCGCGAGCCGGACGGGCTTCTGGGACGCAACCGAATGATCTCGACGCCCTGCTGCGAAGCCGCCGCCGATCGGAGGCAGAGAGAGTTCCAGGGGGTGGCGCCGGAGTCAGGCGCGACATTCGGTGCCGTCACGGCCGCGGCGAGGGCGTCGGCTCGACCGCAGGTGGCGGCGAGGTCCGCGGTCGCTCGGTGATGCGGAGCGGGATGGCGGGAGCGGTGTCTGTCGAGGTTCCGATGCGTGTCACTGTCACTCCCGACGGGAGCAGCCAGAGCGTGATTGGCTTTGACACCGAGCGACGAACGAGATCTTCGGCCCCGAGATGGACAATCGCTGCAATGCGAGCGCGTCCCGACTCGATCTGCGAGATCGCATCGCCGGGACCGGAGATGGTGACGCTGCGGAGGAACTCGCTTCCCGGCTCGACGACGATCTCGTAGTTGCGAAGGTCGGCGGGTGGGCCTGCGATCTGGACAGGCACGGTGGGAATCACCGCAGTTCGATCGCGCGATCCGAGAATGAACGAGACGCGGACTACGGCGGGCTCGACGCGCGCAAGCCCCCGTGCTGACTGTAATGACTCGGGGAGCCGCAGGGGGGCATCCACCGTGTGTCGGCGACCCGGTTCGAGGTTCCGCACATCGACGAAGGCCTCGATTCGAGGCTGCGCGATGCTCTCCGCGAGAGATGCCGGCAGCGTGAGTTGGGCCTCAGGTGGCTCGATGACTACGGAGCCGGAGATCTGCGCGAGAGGAATTGCGGCGACGATCGGGACCGTCTGAGTGACGAGGCGCCCGATCGTGAGCGTGACCGTGTCGGGCCTCGCGTTCAAGACCGAGAGATCGAGTTGGCGGATCTCCGGCAACTCGGCGAAGACCTTCGCCAGTTCGACCTGGAAGCGCCCCGCTTCCGCGGGAACGCCGCCGAGCCCGAGCCGCAGGTCCGCGCCGCCCTCAAGAATCGCCCCGGCTCGCTGCAACGCTTGCCGCGAGCCGCGGAGTTGGAGCGTGGCGGTGAGCGCATTCGATGGGTCGACGGAGAGCGGCTGTCCCTCCGCGGTCACAAAGCGGACCGTGCCGGTGATGGTCGTCTCCTCGCGCGTCTTCTCCGCCGCCCATGTCCAGATGAGGAGCGTGACCACTGCGGCGATCAATCCGGTCGAGAGTCGATTGGTCCAGTTGCCCATGATCAGCCTCGTGGCGCGACGGCGTCGGCATGCGCGCTGGCGCTATCTGCGGCAGCGTCACCAGAGCTTGCGACGCGCGATTCAGCCACGCCGGAAGTCGCTCCGCGCGGGGGGCGTGGTGGAGAGCCGGCCAAGCGGCGCAGGCGATCGACCAGCGAAGTCGGCGCGGCGGGCAACTGGGCGTGCAGTCGCTGACGAAGGGCGCTCAGGAGATCGTCGGCGCGAATCTCCTGACTCATGCGTCCATTGTCCGCCATGCGAATCACCCCCGTCTCCTCGCTCACGATGATGACGAGCGCATCGGTTTCAAGCGTCGCGCCGAGCGCGGCGCGGTGACGCGAACCGAGCCTCCAGCCGGGAGTCTCCTCGGCCAATGGAAGTTGCACGCTCGCGGCAGCGATCCTGTCGCCTCGGATGACGACAGCCAGGTCGTGCAGGGGACTGCTCGGCCAGAAGATCGACTCGAGCAATCGCGCGCTGATCGCCGCATCGACGACCACGCCGGACGCGGCAAGGCCCTTGAGGGGAACGGTGCGCTCGATGGCAATGACGGCGCCGAAGGAGTTCCGGCTCAGGAACTCGACAGCCTCGGCCACGGCTTCGACGGTCTGGTCATCGCGTCGGCGATCGGTGCCCAGCGCGGTCGTCTGTCCAAGGCGCACCATGCCTTGACGCAGTTCAGGCTGGAACACGACCAGCAGGAACAGCGCCAGCGCCCCGAGCAATCCTTCGCTGAGAAAACGAAGCTGCGCGAAGGCGTCACTGAAGAGCCCCACGAATCGAAGCGCGAGGAAGAGGCCCGCGACCAGCACGATCAGACCCTTGAAGACACCGGCGCCTCGGGTCCCCTGGATGAAGCGCAGCATGAGATAGACGCCGAAGAAAATGACCGCCATCTCGACCGTGACGGCGAGCGGGTCATGGCCCCGGAAGAGCTGCTGAATGCGATCCTGCATGCGCCTGAGCCGAGTATAGCCCGCGCCATCCAGTGATTGGACGGTTAGCATGGGATGGATGTCCACGGCACCACGACTCGCGATCGGCCGATCCACGGGGCGCTGCGCCGCGACCGGCGAAGCGTTGGAGGCCGGCAGCGCCTGCGTGGCGGTCCTGCGCGACGGCGGCGATGATGGCTTCGAGCGACTCGACTACTCACTCGCCGCGTGGGACCGCGGGGCAAGACCCTCGGGCGATTTCTACTTCTGGCGGACGGTCGTCCCCCATCCCGATGAGCGGCGCGGCATCGTCATCGACGACGAGGTGCTCGATGAGATGCTCGATCGACTCGCCGATGATCCGCGTGCCGAGCGACAGGCCTTTCGATGGCTGGTGGCGCTCATGCTTCTTCGGAAGCGGCGGTTGAAGCACCTCCGGGTGGAGCGGGAGGATGATCGCGAAGTGTGGCTCCTGCAACGGCGCGGGGGTGGCGATGATGCCCCGGTGCTGCGCGTCGTCAATCCGCACCTTTCCGAGGAGGATCTGCGCGTCATGGCGGAGCAGATCGGAGCCCTCGTCGAATCGGATCTTGCGTGATGGCGATGACCGGTCGGATGCTGGGTCGCTGGCGTGCGCTCGTTCCACTCCTGCCGCTCGCGGCCGCGGGGTGCTGCTCTGAGAGTGGTCCGCAAGGCGCTGCGTGGCCCGCGTCTGAACGGCCTGCGTTGATCGGGCCAGGTCCCGGCCGGGACACGACTCCGGCCGGGGATGCGCGTGGGGTCGATGCCGAGGCACTGACGCCTCAGAATCTCATCGCGGCCCATGACGCCGAGGTGTCACGCCTTCCCTTCCTTGTGTCGTCGGGCATCGTGCAGGTGAACTGGCGCGATGGGGAGGCTCGCCACTTCGAACAGGGCGATCTTGATCTTCGATATCGCGCCCCGCGCGAAGCGTCGCTTCGAGTGAGCAAACTGGGCGAGGTCTTCCTTGTCGCCGGGACCAACGACTTGTTCTGGTGGTGGTACGACGGTTTCGGCAAGCCGACGCGCTTTCAACTTCGGCGTCATCGAGATGCGAAGAGCGGTGCAACGGGGAGCGAGCGCGGCGCGGGCACCGTCGCGGAAGCCGGCAGCGATCGCGTGGAAGCGGAGGCCCTCTTGCTCCTCTTCGGGCTGAAGTCGCTGGGCAAGGCCGCAGGGTGGGATCCACTCTCACCCACGGATCCGACGGAACGAGCAGTGCGCATCGAACCTCAGCCGGAGTCCGGAGGCGTGCCCTTGCGGGCGCTCTTTGCTCCGTCTCGAGTGCAGGGATCGGCGCAGTGGGTCCTGGTGGGGCTTGATCTCCTCGATCGCGACGACGAAGCGGTGGCGTCCGTGCGTTACGACGCTCATCGGCGCGTCGAGCGACGGGGCGTTGCCCCCGGTGAGTGGCCCGTCGTCGCCACGCGCCTTCGCATGACGATTCCACCGCGCGAGGGTCGATCAGCCTCCGAGTGGTTGATTGAACTCGATCGGCCGGTGGCCACGAGTGATCGGATCGTGGACCGCCTCTTCGATCCCGTGGTGGTCCGAACCTCACTTCGAGCGGACATCGAAGAGAGCGACGAGGGGGCGCCGTGACCACTCTTAGGACGCTCCTCCACGGCGTGATGTTCGCGATGGTGTTGATCGGAACGGGCGTCGCCATGGGCGATGACGGCGCTGCCCACACCGCGAACACAGCGCCGACCAATCCAGCGGCCAAGGCGCCGGCCATTGCCCCGCACCCGAGTGTGATCGCGGCCTCGGGAGGTGGCGAACACCTCTGGTTCGTGCTTCGGCGCGGAGCGCTGGCCGCGTCCCTTGGTCATGTGGCACCGGGCATGAACGAGGGTGAGTATCGCCCGGGACTCCCGATCTCGGCGCACCCCGCGGCGATCGGTGCCTGGGGCGGTGACGCATGGCTCCTCTTTCCTCCGAGGAGTGCGCTCCTTCCGAGATCGCATCTTCTTGCAACGGGCACTCGTCGCAATCCCGCGACAGGACTCTGGATCTCGGCGCCGGGTGATCGGCTCATTCTGCAGCCGCAGGTTCCGAGCGAAGCGCTGGTCGAATCGATGGTCGCGTCACCCGAGGGGGTGACTGCCATCTTCGAAGGGGAGCCGACCGCGTGGCAGTTGCGCCGCGGATCATGGAATCGTCTGTCGTTGCCCGAGCCCGTTGAGAGCGCATCCAAGCGGCGACTTGAACCGCGTGAGTCGGGGCTGTCGGTGCTCGCGACTTCGGGTGCGCAAGGAACATGGGATCGATGGCGCGGCGACGGCGAGGTCTGGACGCAGCATCCGCTTGGCCTTGACGGAGACTTCGAAATCCAGCCGGTGGGAGGACCGGCGCTGATCGCCCTGGTCACCAGAAGTGGCGGAGGAGAAGCGGGGACAACCCTTGAACGCAAGGTCATGACGCTTCCCGATGATGGACCGCGACTCCTGCTCACGCTGGATGACTCAATCCCCGAGGGGAGCGCCCTCGCTTGGTTCCGTGAAGCGCCCTACCTCATCGATGGTGCCACCGGCTCGCCGCGATTGAGGCGCATCGATCCGATCGAGGGCTCGATCGCTGCGCCGGTCGTGCTGAGCCCGCAGCGCTCGCTCGCCTCGGCGTGGAGTCATCTGCCCATTCTCGGCGCCGTGGTCATCTCCCTGCTCATGGTGGTCTTCTTCGTCCGCTCGATCCGTGATGAGCGGGAGCAGCGTCTTCCCGAGGGGTGGGAGCCCATGCCATTCACCCTGCGCCTCGCGGCGCTCGGTGTCGACCTCGTTCCGGGAATCGTCATCACGAAGTTCATGCTCGGGGTGCCGTGGTCGGCGTTCCTCTCCCTGCCTTGGCTCGTCGTCGACTCCGATGCGGCGCTGCCGATGATCGTTGCCCCGATCGTCACCGTCTTCATTGCCATGCTCTGGGAGTTCGCCTTCGCCACGACCCCGGGGAAGCGCATCTTCGGTGGACGCGTCATTTCGATGAGGGCGGACGCCCCATCGATCGATCCGACTCCGGGGCAGACCTTGGCCCGGAACATCTTCAAGTCGGTGGTTCTCCAGATGCAGCTCCTGGCAATCTTCACTCTTCTGCATCCGCTGGGGCAGGGGGTGGGCGAGACAATCTCGGCCACTTGCGTGGTCCGACGCCGCGCGGTAACTGAAGCCGCCCCCACGGCGTAGCTCTTCGCCGTCGTGGGGGAGCGGGGAGAGGCAACCGCCCCTCCTTCAAGGGGTGAGCGGCCCGCTGCCGATATCGGAGTGCGACGCGGCGAATGGACTCGCCGCGCGGTCGACTCGCCGGCGTCCCGGCGAAGAGAGGATCTCGTGCGCGACGAGCCCGATGTGACACCCGCCCCCGCTTCGACGGAGGGCACAGCGACTTGGAGGCTCTCGAAGCGCTGGAGCGCGGTGGTCCTCGGCGCCGTGTTGGTGGTCACTGCGGGCGCGGTGTGGTGGATTCGATCGGCACCGCCACCTCCCGTCGAGCGCACTCCACTTGAACGGCTCGCGGAGGCCGAACTCGCGCTTCTGGGCATTGATGGCGCGGGAGTCGAACTCCCTTCGCTGCCCCCCGGAGCGGATCGCGATCTTCGACGCCGCCACATGATGCTCACTGTCCGGCGCTTGCTGGCGCTTGAGGAAGCGGAGCGCGCCCTTGAAGTGATGGCCAGTGAGGAACTGAGTGGCAGTGTCACCGCTGACGGAGCTTGGCGTTCACTCCGGCTGCACGCACTGCGGGTTGCCGGGCGAGCCGAAGTCGCTTCGGCGGAGTGTCTCGCCTGGCGGCGCTCGATGGATGATGAACATCCCGAACGAGCTTGGGCTGACGCGGAACTCGCCCTCGACTTCGCCCTCGCCGGAGATTTCGCGTCAGGCAGGCGCGTCGCGGAACCCTGGCTCGATCGCGCTCTTTCACCGGTTCCCGCGTCGCGGCTCCGGCTGGCGGAGGCGCTCCTGCGTTCGTCGCGGGGAGACCACGCTGTTGCCGCGGCGGCGCTCGAAAGTGCCCTCCAGTTGGATCGTTCGCTTGACCCCCGGAGCGCCCTCGGGCAGCCGCGCATGCTTGCCGTGGCGATCGAACTCGCCGACGAGGCCGTTTCGAGCGATGCTCGAAGTGCGGCGATCAGGCTTCATGAGATCGCGCTCGAATTGGGGGGAAAGGGAAGCGTTCGTCTCGCACTGCTGGAGCGGCTGGCGGCGCTGAGCCGCGCCGATGCCATCGATCTGCTTGAGCGGAGCGACCCCATTGATCCCACCGCGGCGGAGCGGATCAATCGGCGACTGCTGGCGGCAGCCGCGGCGGCGCGCGAGGTCGCCGAGCGGATGGCGACCGACTCGTCGGCATCGACGCTCGAGCGACGAACCGCGGCGCTGCATCTTGCCGCGGAGTGCTGGGAGCGGGTTGGGCTTGGGGACGATGCGGTCGTGACCTGGCGTGAGTGGCTGCTTGCGCGGCCGACCTCCGATCCGATGCGCGCGGAGGTGCTCGCGAGGGTCGCTGAAACCCTTCACGGTCTCGGGCGCTTCGGTGAGGCGGTGGATGCGTGGCGTCATCTCCTGAAGGCCTATCCCAACAGTCCCCACGCGGCGCGAGCAACCATTGCTGCGGCTCGCTCCATGCGTGCGGACGGAAGAACAGACGACGCGGTGGCTCTTCTCGATGAGGTGATTCAGGGTCGCGGAGGAATCGACCCTGAGTCACCCGTCTTTGTCGAGGCGCTGATCGAGCGTGGACGGCTGGCTTCTTCGTTGGGCGACTCGGTGACCGCCCGTCGCCGTCTCGATGAAGCTCGGCGCCGGGACCCTGGGCATCCCGCGTCGCTCGAGGTGACGCTGCTCCTTGCTGATGCATGGCGCGGCGAAGCGCTCTCGTTCGAGGAGATCTCGCGCGGCCCGGCGGCTCCCTCCGACGCGGCCCACGCCCTGCGCCAGGCTCAACTGGCGTGGCGGGAGTCATCCGATCTCTTTGCGCTCGCCGTGGCGCGGATTGATCTTGAGGAGCTGACCACGCAGGACGAGTGGTCACGCGATCGAGGCGCCTTTGCTCGCCTCGGACTTGCCGCCTCGCTTGAGGCTCTGGGCGATGTGCAGCGAGCGATCCTTGCCTATGAGGAGACCGATCGCCGCCATGCAGGCAGTGAGGCGGCTCTCGTGGCGCTGGCCCGTCTGATGGTCGTCGGTGAAGGCGAGATCGAAGCGCTTCGCCGTCGTGCGCTTCGACGCATCGAGGTCCTTGACTCCGAACCTCGCCTCATGACTCGGGCGGAGTGGCGACGGTGGTTCGCCGTGAGTGAGGGCAGCGATGATCACGCTGCGATTGACAATCCGGCCAACGAACGCTCGACGCTGCTGGCAGGAGGTGCCCGATGACCTTCAGTGAACTCTGTGCAATTGCTGAAGAGCTCGCCTCACTGTCGGAGGCGCATCCGCCACTCGCATCCGCCGCCGACGAGGAGGTCGAGGCGCACCTCTCCAGGCGAGAAGAGATCATCTGGAAGCTCGGTGGTGCGTGCACGCCTACGGTTCTTGTGTCGGCCACTCCGGAAGAGCGACGACGCCTTGCCGACCTGCTGCAACGGGTGGAGGCCGCGACCCGTGCCATGAGCGAGGCCGCGAATCGCAGCCGAGATGACGCGCTGCGACAAGCCTTCGCGCTGCCAGCCGAGGCGCGCCATCGTGAGCGCCACGAGGCGCGATTCACGGAGCGCATTGCATGACACCTGCGTCGGTGGAAGTGAGTCGTGCAGGAGCATCTGCGATCCGCGCCGCGAAGGCGCGGCCGGTCCTTCACGCGGCAGAGCAGGGGCTCGATGAGATGCCGATCGAAGCGACGCCTGGGTCCGGATCGACGGGGACTTCGCCCCGATCCGACGCGTCGCCTCCCGACCTGCCCGATCTCCTGCGCGTCTTCAACGAGGTGTCGTCGCGGCTGAGCGAGACGCATCGCCGTCTCGAGGAGCGCGTGGCAGGTCTCCAGCGCGAACTTGAAGAGGCCCGCGACGGCCTTCGGCGCAGTCGCGCGCTCGCCGGACTCGGCGAGATGGCTGCCGGGATCGCCCACGAGATCCGCAATCCGCTGGCCAGCATCGCCCTGCATGCGGAAGTGCTGCGTGAAGATCTCGCGGATCGCCCGGAGCAGTGCGAAGTGCTCGACAAGATCGCCCGTGCCATCACGCGGCTCGACTCGATCGTGGGTGGAGTGCTGCGATTCGCTCGAAGTGCCCGCAGCGCCACGCGAAGTGCGCTGGTGATTGAGTCGGTGCAGGAGGCGCTCGCGGCGTGCAGCGCCGAGATCGAGAGCGAGGGGGCGAGTGTTGAAGTCCGCGTCCCGTCCGAACTCGAAGTTTCAGGCGATCTCGAGTCGATTGTGCAGGCGCTCGTCAATCTCGTGCGCAACGCCGTGGAGGCCATCGTGGCGGCGGGGCACGATGGTGGTTCCATTCGAATCGACGCAGGCATGCGCGAGCGCCTCGGCGCCGATGGGTGCCGCACACCGATGATCTGCATCGCCGTCGAGGACAGTGGCACCGGGTTCGATCCGGCGATCATGGATCGAGTCTTCACCCCCTTTGTCACCACCCGGGCGAGCGGCACCGGGCTGGGACTGGCCATCGTGCATCGCATCGCGGATGCGCACGGTGGAGCCGTCCGGATCGAGCGAAGCTCGCTCGGCGGCGCTCGAGTCGAACTTCTTCTTCCTCGGTGCGGGGAGCAACAGTCCGGGGATGACCCCAGGAGTGAATCATGGGCAGCGTGATGGTGGTGGATGACAAGGAACTCATGCGCGACTCGGTCGGCACCGTGCTCGCTCGCCGAGGACATCGTGTGATCGCGGCACCGGGAGGACGCGAGGCGCTCACGCGGCTCGCGGAGCGAGGGGTCGACGCCGTGGTGACCGATCTTCAGATGCCGGGCATGGATGGGCTCGAGCTTCTCGCGGAGATCCGGCGCATCGACGAATCGCTGCCCGTGGTGTTCATGACGGCGTACGGCACGGTCGAGACGGCGGTGCGGGCCCTCAAGGCCGGTGCCTTCGACTATGTGACGAAGCCCTTCACCGGCGATGAACTCGCGCTGACGGTCGAGCGGGCCATCGAGCATGTTCGGCTCCTTCGTGAGAATCAGCTTCTGCGCGTCGTTCATGCACCCCACGGAGCGCCCGATGCAGCGGGGCGACTTGTGGGCGACAGTCACTGCATGCTTCAGCTTCAAGAGGAGTTGAAGCGGCTCGCCGAGAGCAATGGCACCGTCCTCATCGCCGGCGAGAGCGGGACCGGCAAGGAAGTGGCGGCGCGATTCGTGCACGCCCACAGTCCTCGCCGCAGTGCGCCGTTCCTCGCGGTCAACTGTGCGGCCCTCTCCCCAGCTCTGCTTGAAAGCGAACTCTTCGGCCATGAGAAAGGCTCCTTCACCGGCGCCGATCGCCTCCGCAAGGGTCGCTTTGAACTCGCCGACGGCGGCACTCTGCTGCTCGACGAGGTGAGTGAGATCCCACCTGAACTTCAGGCGAAACTCCTGCGCGTCCTTCAGGAGCGCTGCTTCGAGCGCGTCGGCTCGAGTCATCCGATCAAGGTCGATGTTCGTGTCATCGCGACGACCAATCGGGACCTGCGACGGGAAGTCGAGGCGGGCAACTTCCGCGGCGACCTCTACTTCCGACTCGATGTCCTTCCCGTCCGCATGCCCGCCCTCCGCGAGCGGCTCGACGATGTTCCACAGCTCGCCGAGCACTTCCTCGAGGCGGTGGCGCGGCGCGAAGGTCGGCCCCGCCGCCGACTCTCTCCCGATGCGGCGGAACTGCTTCGCTCCTACGCGTGGCCTGGCAATGTCCGCGAGCTCTGCAATGTCTGTGAGCGAGCTGCGGTGCTCGCCTCCGAGGAGATGATTCCCGCGCGTCTGCTTGCGCCGTGGATCGGTCTGCCGCCGCACCTGAACGGGAACTCCGCGCGAAATGCTCTGGTGCCGCAAGAGTCGGCTGCCGTTGAGGTCCTGCCCGGCGGGCTGCCGATCTGCGACGGCACGATCACGCTCGAGACGCTGGAGCGCGATGTGATCCTCCGGACGCTCGAGCGTCATCGCGGCCATCGTGAGCGTTCGGCTCGAGCGCTCGGCATCGGAGTCCGCACCCTGGGCCTGAAGCTCCGTCGGTGGAAGGATGAGGGCCGCATCGCCCCGACCGTGTGATGCAACGCTGACTTCAGAATCGTGAGCATGGATCCGCTCGAAACAACCACTTCGCGCACCCTTGAGACGGTCATGCGCTTCGCTGCGGCACGGCAGCGCGTGCTGGCCCATGACCTCGCCAATCTCTCGACCCCCGGCTTTCGACCCGTAGATGTCTCCGTGGATGCGTTTCAGGAGAGCCTTCGCGACGCGATCGATCGGGCCAGGCAGGGTGCCGCGCCGTTTGCTCCGCAGGACTCGGAGACCGTGCGATTCGTTGGGCAGGAGGTCGTGCTCAAGCCTCGGCCGCGCAGCGAGAACATCCTCTTCCACGACCGCACTGACGCTGACGGCGATCGGCTCCTCTCCGATCTCGCTGAGAATGTGCTTGCCTTCAGGGCCGCGGCGGAACTCCATCGCCATCGCACTGCGCAGATCCTGAGCGCCATCCGCGAGCGGCCGTAAGCAGAGGCTGTTCGGAGCCAACTGGCGGCGGCGGGGGCGGGATCGCAGTCTTCGATGGCAGATTTCCTGCAACACCCGTTGTCGCGTCGGGCGAAGCGTCTCGATGGCGATGATCGCGCGACGAACCCGCGAAGGCTCGAGCGGCCGGCGGCGGAGCGGGTGCTCCTCTCCTGGCGCGTGCTTTGCATCAGGAGACCTCACGCCGACCAAACGGCAGGAGATCGCGCATGTATGGCCTCTTCGACATCAGCACTTCCGGACTCGTCGCGCAAAGAGTGCGCCTCGAGACCATCGCCGCCAATCTCGCGAATCAGGAGACGCTGCTCGACGCCAACGGCAATTTTGCACCGTGGCGCCGCCGCAGCGTCGAGTTCGCGGTGGGCGACCCAGCCGCAGGTTCGCTCGCCGGGGCCTGGCCCGAGCAGCCCCTCGGTGTCCGGGTCGCGAACATCCGTGAGAGCGACAGTTTCGACCTGCGCTATCAGCCGGGCCACCCCTACGCCGATGCCGAGGGCTATGTCCGCTACCCCGATGTGGATCCGGTCATGGAGCAGATCGACGCCCTCGATGCCGTTCGAGCCTATGAAGCCAATATTGCAGCGGTCGAGGCGTCCAAGTCGATCTACGCCTCTGCGCTGGGCCTGCTTGCGTGACCTGCCATGAGTGATCCACTGAGCATGCTCGGACCCGCTGGAAGCCACCTTGGTGCGCTTCATCCGGCCGCGCCGGGAGCCGATCGCTCCGCTGCTGGAACGGGTTCGGCCGATGGCCCCAGCTTCGAGCGCGACTTCCTCGCCGAAGTCGCCCGACAGATCGATGAAGTGAATCGCCTTCAGGGAGACGCCGATCTCGCCGCCGAAGATCTCGTGGCCGGTCGTCGTTCCGATGTCGAAGGCGTCATGATCGCGACCCAGAAGGCCGACACCGCATTCAGAATGCTGCTGGCCGTTCGAAATCGCATGATGGAGGCGTACGAGGAAGTCAAGCAGATCCGCATCTAAGTCCGATCGATGAATGACCGCTGCGCCATGGATGGCGCACGGAGTTCGCGGGTTGATCCCGCGTGAGATCGGAACGGCATGGAGGCCCAGCGCGTGGAGCGCTTCAGAGACGCATACGACGCTCTTGGACGGAAGTTGTCGGAGATGAGCCCTCGCAGTCGTGTGCTCATCGGCTCCGTCGCGATTGTCGCTGCGCTCGCACTCTTTCTGGCCATCATGTACGCGGGTGGGCGACCGGCGAAGGTCCCGCTCGCGATCAGTCCCGAGTCGATCGGTGCCGCACGCCTCTGGCTTCAGCAGCAGGGGGTCGATCACGAGGAACGCCAGGGACGGCTGCTGGTGGCCGCCGATCGGCGCACCGCGGTGCTCGCCGGGCTTTCGGAGAGTGGCGTCGGCGGTGATCGACTCATCGACTTCAACACGCTGATTGAGCAGGAGAGTCCGTTCCACAGTCAGGAGCAGTCACGCTTTCTGCGCCTGGCGGCCACGATGGGCGTGCTCGAGCGCATGATCTCGCAGTACCGTGGGGTTCGCAGTGCTCGCGTGGTCATCGCCGATCCGCAGCGGACCACCGGACTCGGCATGGCGCATGTCCCGCCGACCGCGAGCGTCACCGTGGTCATGCAGCGCGATGAAATGTCACAGGACCTCGTGGACGCGGTCGCCGGACTCGTCGCCGGCGCGCATCCCGGGCTCAAGGTTGAGAATGTCACCGTCACGGACGCGATGGCGGGGCGCCGTCGCCATGCCCGTCGCGCCGAGGACCTTGCCGTCGGCACCAATCTCGAGCAGCAGACGCGGCTTGAGGCTGTCGTGCAGCGACGCATCGAGCAGCACCTCGCCTTCATTCCCGGCGTGATGGTGGCCGTGCACGCCCAGGTTGTGACGAAGGACATCAGTCGTCGCGAGCAGAGCTTCCGGGAGCCGGTCATCGGCCCGCTTTCCGAGCGATCGAGCGCAACGAACACACAGGGGCCCGCGCCGAGCGGAGATGTCGGCCTTCGACCCAATGTCGGTGTGAGTGTCATCCAGTCAAATCGGGGACAGAGCGCATCCTCGGAGCAGTCGGAGCAGCGCCTCGATCCGCGCTTCCCAAGCGAGACGGCGCTGATCCGAGACCCGACCGGCTACGCCGCGAAGATCAACGCCTCGATCAATGTCCCGCGAAGCTACATCGTGCACTTGTGGCGTGTGCGCCCGGGCAGCAGTGGCGAGCCCGATGAAGCGGCGCTCGAGGCGATTCGGCTCGAGGAGCTCGATCGCATCCGCCGGAGCGTGGAGCCGCTGATTGACACCGACACCTTCGATGGCTCGCGCAGCGGCACGGTGACCGTGAGTGTCTATGCCGATGTGCGCCCTGAGCCTGAACCCGAGCCGGTGCCCACCGCTGCGTTCGTCGGTCTTTTCGGCCCGCTCACGGGGGGTTCATCGATGGGCCCGATGATCGGGCTCATGGCGATCGGCGCTGTGGCGCTCGGACTGATGTTCCTGATCGCGTGGCGCGCTCTGCCGAAGGCCGCGCCGACCACTGCGGTGGCGGCGAGTGCCGAGAGCAGCGAGCCCGCTGAGCCGATCGGCTCCGTGTCTCCGGGCATGGCTGCGGATGTCGTGGGCGAAGCTGAAGCGGAGACCCCGCCGCTTGAAGGGCGCGAAGTCGACGATGAGAGCCTTCGACGGCGCCAGATGCTCAAGCAGATCAACGAGATGGTGGATCGAAGTCCGACGGAAGCGGCATCCCTCCTGCGTCGGTGGATGCGCGCTGCTGGCTGAACCGGCCGATGCAGTGACTGCACCTTGAGTGCTGAGACGACCTCCCCATGGCATGGCGACCTGGACAGAAGCTCCCGAACGACCCCGCTGAACTCGACGGCACGACCAAGGCGGCAATCCTGCTGCTTGTGCTCGACTCCGAAGCGGCAGGCAAGCTGTTGCGCGAGATGCCGACTGAGGCGGTGGAGGAAGTCACCGGCATGCTCGCCACACTCGGTGATGTGCCCGAAGCCCTCGGCCTTGCGGTGATTCGCGAGTTCTATTCGCTCACCTTGGCGCAGGGGTACCTGAAGGATGGTGGCCTCGACTACGCGAGGGCGCTCCTCAGGCGCAGTCTTGATCCCAAGGAGGCTGATCGCGTCATCCAGCAGATCCAGACGCAGGTCCAGAAGACACCATTCGCCTTTCTTCAGAAGGCGGAGAGCGAGAACCTGCTCACCTTCATCCAGGATGAGCATCCCCAGACGATCGCGCTCATCGTGAGTCACCTGCCTCATCACAAGGCGAGTGAGATCCTCGTGGGGCTCGCGCCAGAGAAGCAGGTTGAAGTGGTCCGGCGCGTCGCGGAAATGGAGCAGACGAATCCGGAAATCGTGCGCGAGGTCGAGGCGGCGCTTGAGGCGCGCCTCTCGAACATGCTCAATCATGCGGCGGAGAAGGTCGGGGGCGTCGCCCGCGTGGCGGAGATGCTCAATCTCTGCGATCGATCCACCGAGCGCACCATCATGGAAGGCGTCGAGGGTCAGGATCCGGAGCTCGTCGAGGAGATCCGGCGGCTCATGTTCGTCTTTGAGGACATTCTGCTGGTCGACGATCGCGGCATTCAGGCGGTGCTCAAGCAGATCGATCAGAAGGAGCTCTGTCTCGCACTCAAGACGGCGTCGGATGCGCTCAAGGCGAAGATCTTCGCGAACATGAGTTCCCGCGCCGCCGAACTGGTGCGCGAGGAGATGGGGTACATGGGACCCGTTCGCGTGAGCGAGGTCGAGTCGTCGCAGCAGCGGATCGTCGACCTTGTTCGGCGTCTCGAGGATGCCGGTGAGATCGTGATTGCCGGACGGGGCCGGGAGCGCGATCTGGTCGTCTAGGCGAGAGATTGAGGGACGGTTCAGATCATGGCAGTCATCAAGCAGGGACGCACATCGAGCACGCTTGGACCAGGCGCGGTCCTTGACCTGCGACACATCGACCGTGCGGCCCGCGAGGTGCTCGAGCGCGCCCGCGTGGAGGCCGAGGCGCTCCGCGCCGGTGCGGCGCTTGAAGCCCAGCAGGATGCGGAGACGCGGCGGCTTGAGGCGTGGCGCGAGGGGTTCGAGCGCGGCCGTGCCGAAGGGCGCGAGGCGGGGCTCCGCGAAGGCCGCGAAGCGGCTCACGCCGAGGCGAAGGCCGAGCTCGATCGCGTGGCCGCCGAGTGGACGACGGCGCTCGACCTCTTCCGCGCCCGACGCGATGAACTGATCGATTCGCTCGCTCGTGCGGCCGTGCGTCTAGGCACCGAGATCGGACGACGCGTGGTGCATGCGGCGCCGCGAGGCGATCCCGACCTCGCCGCCGTGCAGGCGGCCCGGGCGCTCGAGGTTCTCGGTGCTCCGAGCGAGGCGGTCATCGTGGTCCATCCCGAAGATCGCGCTGCAGTCGAGCGGCATTTCGCGCCGCTGGCTCATCGCATGGCCAGTGGCGAAGTGCGCCTGGTCGAGGACGCCTCCGTCGGTCGTGGCGGTTGCATCGCTCGCGCCGCGGGTGGTGAAGTCGACGCCTCCGTTGACCCGATGATCGATCGTGTCGTGCGAACGCTGCTCGGACCGCTGCCCGAGGGGAGTGCGATCTGATGCATCTCGTCTCCCACTTCGAGACGCTCCGTCATCTCGAGCCCCGCCGGCTCTCCGGAACCGTGCGCGCCTGTCGCGGCTTGGGATTCACCGTCGAAGGATTGCGGCTGCCGATCGGCGCGACCGTTCGCATCGAGCCGCGGGGTGAGTCGAGTGGAAGCGCCATGGGCGAAGTGGTCGGCTTTGATGGCGGGAGTACGGTGGTCATGGCGCTCGACGCGGTCTCCGGTGTTGCTGCGGGTGATCGCGTCATCGCCGATCCGCTGCCTGCGGTGGCGATGGCGGGAGACGCCCTGATCGGGCGTGTGGTTGATGCACTCGGTCGACCGCTCGATGGAGGCGGAGAAGCGCCGCGCTTGCGGCCGCGTCCGCTGCATCCACGGTCCATCAATCCGTTGCTGAGACAGCCGGTGCGAGAGCCGATCGAAACGGGCATTCGCGCGATCGATGCCATGCTGCCGGTCGGGCGCGGGCAGAGACTGGGGCTCTTCTCAGGCGCCGGTGTGGGCAAGAGCACGCTGCTTGCGACGCTCGCTCGCCGCTGTGCCGCCGATGTGGTCGTCCTCGCGCTCGTGGGCGAGCGCGGCCGCGAGGTGCGCGAGTTCGTCGATGTCGTGCTCGGCGACGAAGGACGCGCCCGCAGTGTGGTCGTCGCCTCGACCGGCGATGAGTCGCCACTCATGCGCGTGCGCGCGTGTCACTCGGCGCTCGCCATCGCCGAACACTTTCGTGACGCCGGTCGCCAGGTGATGCTCCTCTTCGACAGCTTGACGCGCCTGGCGCAGGCGCAGCGCCAGGTGGGGCTCTCGGCCGGTGAGCCGCCGACGACGCGCGGCTATCCGCCCAGCGTCTTCGCGTCGATGGCGCGCCTTGTTGAGAGGGCGGGGGCCATCGAGGGACGCGGCGCCATCACCGCGTTCTTTACCGTACTCGTTGACGGCGATGACCTGCAGGAGCCCATCGCTGATACGGCTCGCAGTGCGCTGGATGGCCACATCGTGCTCTCTCGCGCCCTTGCGTCGCGCGGGCACTTTCCCGCGATCGAGGTGCTCGACTCCGTCTCCCGCTCCGCCGACGCGGTCTCCGCGGCGGAGCATGGTCGTTCGCGTCGTGCAATGCTGCGACTGCTCGCGGCGCATCGGGAAGTGCAGGAGCTCCTCTCGATCGGTGCGTATGCACGCGGATCGAACCCCGATGCCGATGTGGCAATCGCCCTGCGCGAGCGGATCGATCAGTTCCTGCGGCAGGAGCTCGATGAGTCCGCGCCGCGTCAGGTGGCGCTCGCCACGCTCGCCGAGCTTTGTGCCGAGGCCGAGGCATTGCGGCGCCGGGCGCCCGCTTCGAACGCGGGCACGACGGCCGCCGCCACGAGGGCGGTCGCCGCGCCTCGCGTTAACACCGTCAAGTCCGAGGGCGTCGCCGCATGAGCCCCGCACCGCGGCCATTTGAATCGGTGCTGCGCGTGCGTCGTCACACCGAGCTGCGCGTGGCTGTTGCCCTCGCCGAGCAGGAGCGGATGAAGCTCGCGGCTGAAGAGGCGATTCGTGCTGCTGGCGCACGGATCGAAGCGGCCCAGGAGGAGTTACGCGATGCCCTCGAGGGGCGTCTTGACTCCGCGACCCTTCGCCTGACGGCGCATGCGGCCCTGATTGAAGAGCGTCATCGACGCCGGGCGACGCAGGCGCTCTTCTCGATGGCACCAGCACTTCAGCACGCGAGAGCGGTGCTCGCGGCGGCGTCGGCGGATCGCCGCGCGGTCGAACTCCTCAGAGAGCGACGGCAACGCGAAGAAGTGGCACGGCGTGAGCGATCTGAGCAGGCGTCGCTTGATGAGATCGCCGCTCGCTGCACGGGAGAGTGGGCATGAGCGCCGTGGTCAGACGACTCCTCTTCGCGCTGGGTGTGCTGGCGGCCGTCAATCTCGTGGCGCTCGCCATCTTCCTCGGCTGGCTCTTCGCGACCGAGCGCATGGATGGTGAACGGTTCGGCGAGCTGCGGGCGCTCGTCTTCACGCCGATTCCCGAGGCCCGCGCCCGGCGCGAGCATCTTGAGGCCGAGGAGCAGCGGGTGGCCTCGATGGAGATCGAGCGCGTTCGTCTGGCGACTCCACCTCGAACCGCCGGTGAGCGTGCGGCGGAGATCGACAGGGCTCTCGACCAGGCGCAGATTAGGCAGCGCATGGTGCTCGAAGAGGCGCGCCTTCTGGGGCGCTCGCTCGATGAGCGAGCCACGCTCCTGCGCGATGAAGAGGCGGCCTTCGAGCGACAGGTTGCCGCGCGCCGCGCCCAACTCGACACCGATGAAGCCAGTCGCAGGGATCAGCAGTTCCGTCGCACCGTGGCCCTGCTCGAGGGAGCGTCACCGAGGCAGGCGAAGGAGTGGATCGTTGAGGCGGCCCGGGGAGGTCGCATCGACGATGCTGTCCGGTATCTCGAGCAGATGTCGCGATTCAACGCGAATCGCATCTTGCGCGAGATGAAGAGTGCAGAGGAGGCGGCCTTGGCAGCCGATCTTCTCCATGCCCTCCAGGGGCGAGGTGGCCATGCCCATTCCAATGCACCCCATCGCTGATCTGGCTGCGCCGCCGAACTCCGTGGGCGGGCGAACAACGACATGGCGCCTTGAGCAGGGGCAGGCGGCGACGGTGAAGAGCCCTATGGAATCGGGTGCGTCGTCGCCCATTGAGAGCGATCAGGGCAAGGGGCGCGGTCGAGCGGCTCGTGACGATGCCTCGCCTCGAGCGGATGCGCCCGCGGCAGACGCGAGCGCTGCTCCCGCGATGCGTCCCCTTCGTCATGAGGACGCTGCGCTGCTGATGGCCACTCTTGCGGTCGACAACGAGGCGCTGGGTGTGCCCCAACTTGAACCGGTCACGGAGCTTCTCGTCGGTGCCGTGGCGGCCGATGATCCTGCGGCGCTGCCCACCGGGGCGATCTCGGCCGGCCGAAACGCCGCAGTGCAGGAGTCGCCCCACGCGTCCTCAGGCGCACTTCCTGCGCCTGGCGCAGGAGCCGCCGGACTTCGGCTCGTTGAACGAGGTGTTCACGCGCTCCTCCAGCAGCGAGGCGGCACGCTCGTGATGCGTCTCTCGCCGCCGGAACTGGGGACCTTGGAGATCCGCATGCGGTTCGAGGCAGGGAGGATCGAAGTTCTCTTCCGGGGAGGCGCCGAGGCATCCCGTTTGCTTGAGGGGAACCTCAGCATGCTCCGGCAATCGTTCGAGCGGCAGGGCATCTCCGTCGGACGGCTCGGTGTTGAGCCGACCGAGTTCCGGCGCGTTGAGGAGACGACGCGCCAGGGACTCGGTGACTCCTTCGACGCGGGAGGCCACGCCAGCCAGGGTCGGCAGGAGGCCGAACGCGAGCTGCGCCGACGAAGCGAAGTTGTCTTCGCCATGGCGTCAGTCGCACGACCCATCTTCGAGGCGCCCGGAGACGCTGAAGGATCCGCCTCATGTCCGTCATCGCCTCCACCTCTCCAGGCCCCACGCTCCTTCCCAGCCGCTTCGGCGAGTTGAAGAGCGAGGACTTCGTCAAACTCATCTTCACCGAACTGCGCAACCAGGATCCGTTCAAGCCGAACGACTCTTCGGAGTTGCTGCGTCAGATCGACTCGATCCGCAGCATCCAGACCAACATGGAGCTCGGTCAGCGACTCTCGAAGGTCGCAGACTCCGCCTCAAGCTGGGGCGCGAGCGACATGATCGGCCGTTACATCAAGGGGTACTCCACGGAACTCCTGCCGGTGTCCGGAAGCGTGATCGGCGTCATCCAGAGCGCCAACGGCCCGCTGCTCGAACTGGAGAGCGGTCACCTTGTTCCGATGGGGCTCGTGCAGAGCATCCACGCCTCGAAGCCCTCGCCGAACAGCAGCGGCGATGCGTCCGGCAACGGCGGCTCTGACGGCAACGATGGAACCGACGGCAAGGACGGCAACTCCTGATCGCGGGAACTCCCCATGGCCAGTGTCAACGCACTCATGACCGGTCTCTCGGGGCTCCTCTCCAACACGAGGCGCCTCGATGTCATCGGTAACAACATCGCGAATGTGAACACCACCGCCTTCAAGGCGAACCGTGTTCACTTCACGCCGCTTTATGGTGTCTCGGGATCAATCGGCGGCATGATGTCCGGAGGTGGCGGCGGCCCTCTGCCGGCGAGTGTCGGCATGGGCTCGATCTCGAGCGGCCTCTCGCGAAGTTGGATCCAGGGTCCCATTGCGGCGACGGGCATCGCCACCGACATGGCGATCGACGGCGCAGGCTTCTTCATGGTGCAGAACGGTCCGGTCATGCGCTTCACGCGCGACGGGACATTCCTTCTCGATGCCGCGGGGAATCTCGTCACCCGCAATGGCCTGTTCCTGCAGGGCTTCCCGGTCGATGCGAACGGCTCGATCGTGCAGACCGCCACGCAACCTATCAACATTCCGCTCGGCACGCTCACTATTGCGGCGGCAACGAGCACCGTCGCGATCGGTGGAACATTGAACGCCTCCGGCATCGTGGCCTCGCAGGGGTCGAGGCACCTGAGTCAGGTCTTCTATCTCGATCCCGAGATGACTCAACTCGCGGTGGGCGATGAGGATCTCACCGAGACCACGCTCTACATCGATGATGGCACCGGCACGGGGACCTCGATCGTCGCGTTCGACCCGGCCGATGACCCGCGCACCATCACGCTCACCGGAATCCTGAAGGGCGGGAAGCCGATTCCGTCGCAGACCTTCGCGATCTCCGCCGATCCGGTTCCCGGAGCGATTGCGCATGGAGTCACACTCGCCGACTTCGCCGCGTTCATGGCTGCATCGCTCGGCCTGGATTCGACCACGGTCAATGGTCAGTCGCTCGGTGGCGGTGTCGCCATCGTCGACGGGCAACTCGTCATCACCGGTAACGAGGGCACGGTCCAGTCGCTCACGATCACCAATGCGAACATTGTCGTCAACGGCGGCTCGGTGGGGCAGACGAACCCATTCCTGCTCGCGCAGGTGCAGGAGGCCAACGGCGAGAGCGTTCGAACCACCATCGCGGTCTATGACTCGCTGGGGAACCCCGCGCTCGTCGATGTGACCTTCGTTCTGCAGGCTCGGCAGCCCGATGGCTCGACGACCTGGCAGATGCTGGTTGAGAGCAACAATCCCACGGTGCTTCCCCGCGTGATCCAGGTGGGCAGCGTCTCATTCAACGGCAACGGGCAGCTCACCTCGGTGCAGAACATGCAACTGATCGTGCCGCAGGGGACACCTCCGAACAACGGCCCGGGGCAGCCGCTCTCGATCAATCTCACGAGTGCGCTCGGTCCGCTTCGAGCGCTGGCTGATTCAAACGGCGCCATCGCCACCGTCTCCAATGACGGCGCACCACCCGGCACGCTGAGCCAGTTCGCGGTGAGTGCCGATGGGCTCGTCGTCGGTGGATTCACCAACGGACTGACGCAGGTGCTCGCCCAACTTGCGATCGCCCGCTTCGCCAATGCCGACGGATTGATGGACTTCGGAGACAATCAGTTCGGCGCCACCTCGCTCTCGGGCGATGCCATCGTCGGTGGCGCGGGCACCTTCGGAATGGGCCGGGTCTTGAGCGGCGCTCTCGAACAAGCCAATGTCGATCTCTCCCAGGAGTTCGTCGACATGGTGCAGGCGACCACCGGGTTCAGTGCCGCCAGTCGCGTGATCACGACGGCGGATGAGCTTCTTCGGGGTCTTCTGACGCTGGGTCGCTGACGGGCGCGGCGGGCATGGCCCGCTCGATCCGCTCAATTCGATGAATGGATGCGTCAAAGAGGTCCATGGCCCGCTGGACCACGGGATGGTTGACCACCTCATTGCGCGCCGCCACGAGATCGGCACCGTGCAGCGGTGTGCGGCGCACGCCACTCGCCGCGGATGCAGCCTCGGTCGCGCGCGTCGCATCGCCAACACCGGTCGCGCTTCGAGGCGACGCGGGCCGCGGTGCTTCGGCTGCGGGTGATGCTCCCTGCGACACAGATGCGCCGGGGCGTGGGGGATGGTCCTGAGTCGAGCTCTGCCGAGGCGTGAGTGCCTCAGCCGAGACGCTGCGCGGCGGCGCAGGTCGTGGCGGTTCGCCCGAAGCGGCCGACTGCGGGCGAGCAGGCGCCACGGCGGCGGGCAGCGAACCGCGAGCCCGACCGGGTGCGTCCGAAACGGATGCACCTCCGGCCGCGGGCGCTCCCCGTGGAGCGTCCATTCGCGGACCCTTTCCCGAGGCGTCGCGCTGCGCTTCGCGAAGCGAGGTGAAGCGATCGGAGAGTGCGAGCCGCACGATCGTGGCGTCGAAGATGGTGCGGGGCGTGCTTGCACCGCGGGCATGCCGCGCGGCCGCATCACAGAGGGCGATGTGATGAACGAAGAGTTCCGGTGGAGTGTCAGCCACCTGCGACGCGACAGCGCGCCGCGCTTCGGCGCCAAGGTCAAGGAGCGTTGATTCTGCGCCGCAGACGCGCGTCAGCATGAGGGTGCGGTAGCGATCGGCGAGCAACTCAAGCGCTCGCTCCACGGGAATGCCCTGCTCGAGCAGCTCGGCGCTTCGCTCAAGGGCCAGCGCCGCATCGCCAGCCCGGATCGCCTCGACGAGCGAGGAGACACGCTCTTCATCCGGAAGGCCAAGGACTTCCTCGGCGAGGGTGCGTGTGAGCTCACCTTCGCTCGCGGCGATGAGGCGATCGGCCAGAGAGAGCGCATCCCGCATCGATCCGTTCGCCTGGCGCGCGAGCAGGCGCACGACTTCGTCCTGGGCCGAAATCCCCTCGCGGGCGAAGATATCCCGGAGATGCTCCCCGATCTGGCTCGGGGGAATCGCGCGAAAGTCGAAGCGCTGGCAGCGACTCTGGATGGTCGCCGGAACCTTGTGGGCTTCCGTCGTGCAGAGGATGAACTTCACATTTGGCGGTGGCTCCTCCATGGTCTTCAGGAGCGCGTTGAACGCCGGCGTTGTGAGCATGTGAACTTCGTCGATGATGTAGATCTTGGAGGGGCTTCGCGCCGGAGCAATGCCCGCGGCGGCGATGAGCTCGCGGGCATCGTCGATGCCGCGATTGCTCGCGCCGTCGATCTCGATCACATCCATGTCCTGGCCGCGCATGATGGCGTCCCGGATCGCCTCGGCTTCCGCCTGATCGCTCACATTCAGGGCGGCGGCGAAGATGCGCGCCATGCTCGTCTTGCCCACGCCACGCGTGCCGCAGAAGAGGTACGCATGCGCAACGCGCCCTTGGGCGATGGCGTTCCTGAGCGTCCGGGCAATCGGCTCCTGGCCGATGATCTCGTCGAAGCTCCGGCTGCGGTAGCGCCGCGCGAGAACCGTGTAACCCCGGGGCGCATCGCCCTCGACACTCGGCTCTGCAGCGGCGCGCTTGGATGGAGTCTTTCGTGTGGCCACGCCGCGACCTCAAGCGCAACGACGCGGAGGACGGCCAGGTTGCCGAGGGCTCGGTTGCCGCCGTTGAAGGCTGCTGCCGTCAGGCCCTGACCTGGTTCCCGGGACGACCGTCCAACGGACCCGACCGTCCTCCGTCGCCGTCGCAGGGGGGCATCCTAGCAAAGCCATGGTGCTCCCGAAGCCGATGCATAGACTCACGATGATGGAAGGTTCGCCGAGGCCCGTGGATGATCACGATCAGGAGGCTCCCTCGGCTGTCGCCAACGGACACACAATCGGGGGAGATGCGCCAAGCGCCGTGAGCCCGGAGCGCTTGGAGCGCATGGAGAGCGGCGCCGCGCCCGTCGCCCCGGAGGCGCCGTCCTCGCGGGACGCCGAGCCGGTCCGCCGCGGAGTCGGCATGCCGCTGGGCTTCGAAGGATCGTCGCAGCGAGCCGGTCGTCTATTGATGATGACGGTCCGCAGCATCTTCATCGTGCTGATCGTGACGGTCACGGCGCTCGTCTTCTCGAGCACGACCAACACGCACTTCACTGGGTGGACGCTGCTCGGCGTGCTCGTTGCCGGTGCGATGGTCGGAGTCATCGTGGTCCTTGTCGACCTGATGACGCCGAACAAGCGCCTCTCGAGCGTCGTTGGCGTCTACATCGGCATCTCCGTCGGCCTGGTCGCGGCCGTCGGCTTCGGTGCGCTCATCGAGATGATCATGAGCGCGTGGGAACTGGACAAGGTTCCGCTGGTTCGCATCTACACGAACCTCGTGAAGGTCGTCATCGGCCTGATCATCTGCTACCTGACGGTCATCGTGGTCCTGACCACCAAGGATGACTTCCGCCTCGTGATTCCCTATGTGGAGTTCGCCCGGCAGCGACGCGGGCTCCGCCCGATGCTGGTCGATTCGAGCGCGCTCATCGACGGTCGCGTGCGCGAACTCGCTGCGAGCGGCTTCCTCGACGCGTCGCTGATCATTCCCCGCTTCGTGCTCGAGGAGTTGCAGCGGCTGGCCGACAGCGGCGACCGCCAGAAGCGGCAGCGCGGTCGGCGCGGCCTCGATCTCGTCGCCGAGCTTCAGCGCACGCCGGAGGCCGATGTCTCGATCGAGGCGTACTCGGTCGAGGGCATGCCGGTCGATCGCATGCTGCTCGAAGTGGCGCGAAAGGAGAACATGCGGGTCCTGACCACGGACTCGAATCTCCAGAAGCTGGGCGGCATTCAGGGCGTCACCGTCCTCAACCTCCACCAACTTTCAGCGGCCGTGCGTCCGGTGGCAAGCGTCGGTGACGCGCTGACCGTGACCATCGCCCGTGAAGGTGAGAATGAAGGGCAGGGCGTCGGCTTCCTGCCTGATGGCACGATGGTGGTGGTTGACGACGCGGCATCGCGCGTGGGCGAAGTCCTTGCGGTGACCGTGACCAACACGCTCCAGACGCAGGCGGGTCGGCTGGTCTTCGCCCGGGTCGAGCCGCGCCTGCCCGATGGATCGCCCAGCGCCGCTCCGCGCATGGCCGAGGCCGCGACCTCGCAGCCGCGCGTGACGGGGCGCCCGGCTGGCCGAAGCGAGAGTGCGCCATCGCGAGGCAGGAATCCGCGGCGCTGATCGAGCACCGAGTCAAGACCCCACATCAAGATTCCGCTGGGGGGACCCCACGGTCGACCGGACCGGCCATTCGCGCGGAAGACGATTCGCGCGCCGCTTCGGAAGCGATCCCGGAGCCCCTAGACTGTCCTCGTGAGCGAGAGTCGTTCCCAGTCGAGCTATCCCGAGTCGGTGCAGGAGCTCATCAATGAGCTGTCGAACTTGCCGGGAGTGGGACGGCGCACGGCGGAGCGCATGGCCTTCTGGGTGCTGAAGGCGGATCGTGAGGAAGCCCTGCGCCTCGCCGATGCGATTCGTGCCGTGAAGGAGAAGGTGCGTCACTGCTCCACCTGCTGGAACCTGACCGATCGAGATCCCTGCCACCTCTGTGCCGATGAGCGGCGCGATGCGAGCGTGGTGCTGGTCGTTGAACAGCCGCGCGATCTGGTCAGCATGGAGCAGACCGGCATGTTCCGAGGCCTCTACCATGTGCTCATGGGACGCGTCGATCCACTCGATGGCGTCGGCCCCGACTCGCTCACGCTGGCCGATCTCGAACGACGCGTGCGCGAGCCTGCTCGCAACGCTCGCGGAGTGGCCGTCGCCGAGGTTATTCTCGGCATGAACCCCGACCTCGAGGGCGATACGACGGGCCTTGTCGTCGCGGATCGCTTGCGCAAGCTCGGCGTCCGCGTGACTCGGCTTGCCCGGGGACTGCCGAGCGGCTCCCACATCGAGTACGCATCGCGCGCCGTTCTGGCCGATGCCATCGCCGGTCGGCGGGATCTCGAGTAGCCATGCGATTCGAGGCCTCACCCCAACTTCGCCTCTCCTCGCAGTTGCGCATGGCGCCGCGCATGATCCAGGCGATGGAGATGCTCCAGCTCGCCTCGCAGGAACTCCGCGAGCGCGTGGAGCAGGAGCTTCAGGAGAACCCGGCGCTCGAACTGGTCGAGCCCGAGGCGGAGTCCATGCCGGGAGATGACGACGGCGCCGAGGACCATGACGGAGAGGACGCCTCGTCGGTGGCCCTCACCGAGCGGCCGCTCGAGATCTCCGAGGATGGCGCCAACTTCGAATTGGCGCGGGAGTTCGAGCGCGTCTATGGAGAGGGTGAGGATCACGATGGCGCGCCGCGCATCGTGCACCGGGCCGATGAAGGCAGCGCCGATCGCAAGATGGAGGCGATGGCGAACGCCCCCGATCGCGAGCTCACGCTCTCGTCGTCGCTCGAGCGCCAGTGGGCGCTCGCGGAGGTGCCGGAGCATCTTGCAGCACGAGGTCGCTGGCTGATTGCCTACGCGAACGACGACGGTCTGCTCGGTGCCGACCTCGAGACGATCGCGGCGCAGTCGGCCGAGGCTCCCGGCGGTCCATGGACGGCGGCTCAGCTCGAAGAAGCGCTCTTGGTGGCGCAGGCATTCCTCGAGCCACCCGGGCTGCTGGCGCGAGATCAGCGCGAATCGCTGCGACTGCAAGTTGGCGCGAGACTCGCGGGTGTTCCCGAGCCACCGGCGCCCGATGATCTCCAGGGATGGCGCGATGCCGAAACGCTGCTCCGCGATCACTACGACGATCTTCTCGCCAATCGCATCCCGCAGATCGTGGAACGGAGCGGGCTCGACTTCCAGCGCATTGCCGATGCGAAGCGGCTGCTGCGGCGCCTCTCGCTCGCGCCAGGATCCGACTTGGTCTCCCGCAGAGAGCGCCCGATCGTGCCTGATGTGATCGTCGAGTACGACCGCGAGCGCGATGACTATGTCTGCACCCTCGCGGACGGCACCGTCCCCTCGCTTCGAATCGCCGAGCAGTACCGCGAGATGGTCAAGGATCGCCGCGCCGATCCAGAGACGAGGCGCTATCTCACCGATCGCATCCGCAGCGCCAAGTGGCTGATCGACGCGCTCGAGCAGCGGCAGGCGACTCTCCTGCGTGTCGTGACCGCCGTGGTGGCGCGGCAACGCGAGTGGTTCGACGCAGGGCCCGAGCATCTGAAGCCGCTGCCGATGGGTGACATTGCCGATCAGCTCGGCATTCATGTGGCGACCGTGAGCCGAGCCGTCGCCGGCAAGTGGCTCTCGACGCCGCGCGGACTGGTCGAACTCCGGCGCTTCTTCACCGGCGGTCTTGAGACTCGAGATGGGGCGTCGATGAGCTTCGAGGCCATCCGCACCCTGCTCAGGGAGGTCATCGACGGCGAGGACAAGCATCGCCCGCTCTCTGACGAGGCCATCGCCAAGGTGTTGCGCGAGCGTGGCGTGGACATTGCGCGGCGCACGGTGGTCAAGTATCGCGATCAGCTTGGAATTCCTGCGGCAAAGCTGCGGAAGTTGCATGAACTTCCCGCCCGCTCGTCGCCACCGGAGCAGGGGTGAAATGTCGGGCGCATGGCGCGTCCCATGCACGCTCCTCTCACTGAGGCGGGGGCCTTGGTAGATTCTCCGCAAGGACGGACGCGAGTCGTGACCGACATTGCCAAGCTTCTTGACTCGTACGGACCCGACCGCTGCGACACGATGACGACGGAGTCGGCGCGGGCGTGGTGCGCACGAATGGCCCGGCAGAGCCGCGAGAACTTCAGCGTCCTCACGAGCCTCGTCCCCGAGGATCGGCGCGACGACTTCGCGGCGCTCTACGCCTTCTGCCGCTGGGCCGACGACCTCGGTGATGAGATGGGCTCTCCCGAGCGATCACTCGAACTGCTCGGATGGTGGCGCAGGGAACTCGAAGCGTGCTTCGCCGGGGCTCCTCGGCATCCCGTCTTCACGGCGCTCCACCCGACGATCGTTCGTCACGATCTGCCGATCGCGCCCTTTGACGATCTCATCCGCGCCTTTGAGTGGGATCAGCGGCGCACGCGCTGGGAGACCTGGGATGAATTGATGGCTTCCTGCCGCCTCTCCGCAGATCCCGTCGGGCGTCTGGTCCTGATGATCCTGGGGGAGCCGCGCGACGCCGATCACTTCGAGCCGAGTGATCGAATCTGCACTGCGCTCCAGCTCACCAACCACTGGCAGGATGTCCGGCGCGACTGGCAGGAGCGGGGGCGTCTCTACATT
Organism: Phycisphaeraceae bacterium; assembly: GCA_019636735.1. Lineage (NCBI taxonomy): Bacteria > Pseudomonadati > Planctomycetota > Phycisphaerae > Phycisphaerales > Phycisphaeraceae > Phycisphaeraceae bacterium. Next base: position 67,948 of record JAHBWY010000006.1, on the reverse strand, counting down.
CCAAGGGAGTTCTTCGGGGCGATTCCCGACTTCGAGCGACGCCTCGAACGGACCGTGGCGCTCGGGTACGCCCCCGATCGCGACTTCCTCGAGCTCTATCGCGGTGTGCTTCGGCAGTGCATCGATCGGACCTGGGCGATGTGGGAGGCGGGCGAGGTCCTGCTTCAACGGGTCGCTCCGGCGCATCGACCGATCATCTGGCTCTTCTGCGCCGGTGGGCGCCATGTGCTCTCCAAGATCGAGGCGTGGGGCCTTGAGACCTGCATCACCCGACCGCGCCTCGCCCGCGTGCGCAAGGCGACGCTCGTGCTCCAGGCGCTCTGGATGGCGCGGGCGCAGCGACGCCGCGCGGGGTCCACGGCCGCACCAAGCGTGCCAAGCGCGGCGAGGGTTCCGGCATGAGCACCGTCGCCCCCATCTCGCTTGGACCCCCGACCGAGGCGCTGCTCCAAGCGGCGCGCGCCTGCGAGGAGATCACCCGTCGCCGCGCGAGGAACTTCTATTACGGGCTGCGCCTGACGCCGGAGCCGGAGCGCTTCGCGATGTTCATCATCTACGCGTGGATGCGCCAGGCCGATGACCTCGCCGACGCCGGCGGTGCCGGACCCGAGGAGCGCTGCCAGCGGATTGCGGAGTTCCGGGCGGCGACCGATGCGGCCTTCCGGGGGCAGCCGGTCGATGATTCGCCGCTCTGGATCGGATTCAGTGAGGTCACGCAGCGATGGCCCATCCGGCGGCAGGACTTCCACGACATGCTCGATGGTCAACTCGCGGATATCCGCGGAGACACCCATGAGACCTGGGATGACCTCCGGCGCTTCTGCTATCGAGTGGCGAGCACGGTGGGGCTCATCTGCATCCATGTCTGGGGATTCAATGATCCCGAGGCACCGAAGCTGGCGATCGATCGCGGCATCGCCTTTCAACTCACGAATGTGCTGCGTGACTTCCGCGAGGACTTCGACAAGGGGCATGTCTACCTGCCGGCACGAGACTTCGAGGCGATGGAGCTCACGCCCGAGATGGTGCGGCGATGGACTCCCGCGGATCGCTGCACGGAGTTCATCAAGGCGCAGGCTGATCGGGCCCGAGCCCACTACCAGAGTTCGCTCGCTCTCGACGGCATGATCACGCAGAGCTGCGAGCCGACGCTCTGGGCGATGACGACCATCTATCGCGGGCTCCTCGAGAAGATTCTTGCGGATCCTGAGCGCGTGGTGCGCGAGCGACGCATCCGACTGAGCGCCGCACGCAAGGCGTGGATCGCCTTCAGGGCCCGCTTCAAGGCGGCGTCATCGGGACGACCATGACCCCCGAGTCGGTGGTCGTCATCGGCGGGGGGTTGGCGGGCATCGCCGCATCGCTTCGACTGGCGGAAGCGGGTGTGAAGGCGGTCGTTGTTGAGACGCGACCTCGACTGGGAGGGCGCGCCACGAGCTTCGTTGACCCGCGCTCGGGGCGCACCCTCGACAACTGTCAGCATGTCGTCATGGGGTGCTGCACGAACCTGCTCGATCTCTACGATCGCCTAGGCGTCCTCGATCGGATCGAATGGCATCGCTCCACATGGTGGGCGGATCCGCCGCGACCGCCGCGCGAGCTGCGGCCGGGTCGTCTGGCGCCACCGCTTCACTTCACGGGGAGCTTCCTTCGCTTCGGCGTGCTCACGCTCGCTGAGCGGCGCGCGGTCGGTCGCGCCATGTGGCGGCTCATTCGCATGGGTTTCGCCGGCCGCGAGGCGTGGCGCGGCAAAGTGTTCCACGCTTTCCTCGAAGCAGTTCGTCAGCCCGCCGGTGCGATCGAGCGCTTCTGGGAACCGGTTGTCGTCAGCGCCTGCAACCTTCCCTGCGCCAAGGTTGACGCAGCCTCCGCGATGCAGGTGTTCCAGGAGGGGTTCCTCGGCTCCGACTTCGCCAGCGCGATCGGATTGAGCCGTGTGCCGCTGGTCGATCTCTATGACCCTGCGGAAGCGCTCCTCGCCAGGAGCGGCGGTGAGGTGCGCCTTGGCCTCAGCGCGAAGGCGATCGCGTTTGAGCGAGATCGCGTCACTGGCGTTGTGACCGACGAGGGGTTCATCCCCGCGGGAGCGGTGATTTCCACGGTGCCTTGGGATCGTCTCTCGAAACTCTGCTCGGAGACGCTTCGAGCCGCCGATCGTCGTCTTCAGAGGCTTGATGCCCTGAGGCCCTCGCCCATTCTCGGAGTGCATCTCTTCTTCGCCGAGCCGATCATGCAGACGCCTCATCTGGTGCTTCCGGGGCGGGCGACGCAGTGGCTCTTCAACAAGGGCGTTGATGAGAGCGGTCGCGCTCACCTTCACGCGGTCATCTCCGCCGCTGATGCATGGATGGAGCTCGATGAACGGGAGATTGCTCGGCGCGTGCTCGACGACATCCGCTGGGCCTATCCCGGGAGCGGTAGTCTGGAGCCCCTTGAAGTCCGCTCCGTCAAGGAGAAGCGAGCGACCTTCGCCTGCGAAGCGGGTGTCGATGCGTTCCGACCGGGGTGCACGCCGGACTTCGTCGGCATCGGCGCCGGGTGCCGCAATCTCTTCATCGCCGGTGATTGGTGCCGAACGGGTTGGCCTGCCACGATGGAAGGTGCTGTGCGCAGCGGATATCACACGGCCCAGGCCATTACGGGAAGCGGTGGTGTCATCGCCGATCTGCCCATCGGTCGCCTCGTCCGCTGGCTGGGTCTGAGATGAAGCCCGGCGACTCGACACCGGCTGAACCGTCGCAGTCGGAGCGGCGCGCGTTCACCGACGAAGTGGTGGAGCGTCTCCGCGAGTCAGGCTTCGCGCTGGTCGGGATCTGCGACGCGGTTGCAAGTGACCACGCCCCGGAGTTTCGGCAGTGGCTCGACGATGGTCGTCACGGAGAGATGGCGTGGCTCGCCGAGCATGTGGCGGAACGCCTCGACCCGCGCGTGCTCGTCCCGGGAGCGCGGAGCGTCATCTGTGTCGCCGATCGCTATCACGATGGGCGGCGAGCCATGCTCGATTCGGAGAACGCGAGTGATCGCCGCGGTCTCGTGGCCCGCTACGCCCGGGGCGGTGATTACCACGCCATCATCCGCTCACGACTCGAGCCTCTCGCCAGAGAGTGGCGCACGCGGCACACTCCCCATCGCTTTCGCATCTGCGTCGATACGGCGCCGATTCTCGAGCGCGAGCATGCCATGCGGGCGGGGCTCGGTCGAATCGGCAAGCACACGCTGCTCATCGCCGAGGGCCTCGGAAGCTGGCTCTCGCTCGGAGAAATCGTCACGACCTTTCCGCTCATGCCACTCCTCGCGCAGCCTCGAGCCGCCTCGCCCGACCCATGCGGAAGCTGCACGCGCTGCATCGACGCCTGTCCGACCGGGGCCATCACCGCCTGGTCGGTCGATGCTTCGCGCTGCCTGAGCTACTCGACCATCGAGCACTCGGGAGAAGTTGATCCACGCCTTGAAGCCACGCCCGGGCGTTGGCTTTATGGCTGCGATGACTGCCAGGAGGTCTGTCCCCACAACCAGCCGACCAGACGATCGCGTCGGGCCGGTGTCGGCGCCGGGTATGAACCGCGCATCGATCCCCTCGACCTTCTTGAAGTCCTCGGCTGGAGTGAGGCGCACCACCGAGCAGCGGCCACCACGGCGATTCTCCGCCGGGCGACGCGCTCCATGTGGCGACGCAACGCGGTCATTCTGCTCGGGGCACATCTCGGGCGACACCCGCGCGATGAGACGGTCCGGCGGCGCCTGGCAGCGATCACAAGCGACGAGAGTGAGGACTCAGTGGTGCGAGAAACTGCGCGCCGGGCGCTGGCCCGGGCTGACTCAAGCCCGTGATCGGTTCAAAGTCCACCTCAAGACCTGACGCTTGCTCAGAAGCCGCCGCCCATGCCGCCCATGGCTCCGCTCATCGCCTTGGCCATCTCCTGCTGATAGGCCGCAAAGGCCTCCTCGGCGCTGGCGAACTCGCCCGCATCGACGCGCGCGGCGATGGCCTCGGCCGCCTTCTTGCTGGCGCTGGTCATGGCGGTCATCATGGGCAGCGCGGCGGCCATCATCATGCTCTGCCCCGGGGCGATCTTCTCGATGTAGGCATCGAAGTCGAGGAACCAGCGACCGTCCTCGACGAAGGCGGTGGCCGTCACGGAGCCGCCCGGACCGGCAAGCTCGATCTCGGCGCCCGTCTCACTCTGGCTCACGATTCGCGCCGCGCCGGGGGGCGCCATGCCCGCCGCGGAACTCGCCGCTGCGAGCACGCCCGCAGATCCGAACTGCCGTACCATGGCCGCGCGCAATGGCTCCATCGCAGTGGCCATGCCCACCATGGCGTCAATGAGCTGCGGAGCGGAGCGTGAGCGCATCACGCGTGCGCTGGCCGTTGGATCGCCGTCGGCACCACCTGAGAGGAGCGCAACGAGAGCTTCAACACTGGGGGCGCCGGGCAGTCCATCGTTCACGATCGGAGCGACGCCACGGTCGAGGTCATCGTGCATCTCCCCGCCGGGGGCGCTTCCTTCGGGCCGACCGAGTCGACGCAGCGCCTGCTGCGCCTGCCGCGTGAGCCCCGCGATCTCGGGGCTGTTCACCCGAGCGGCGGTGCGAAGCTGGCCCAGCGAATCGACGGCCTCGCTGAAGAGGTCGCCCGCTCGCTCGAGCGCCTCGTTTCGCGTCGCCTGCGTCGCCTCGATGGCGGCGGCGATCTGCGATGACTGGCCCCATCCGCCGGCGGATTCGAGCCGACGAAGCAGATCGACATGTTCCTCAAGAGCACCGGCCCGCTGCCACATGGCCCGCGCGAGGGCCAACTGGGCGGACGCCTGCGCCATCTTGGCGGAGTCTGCGCCGTCGGCGTCGGTTCCGCTGGCCGCCTGTGAGGCCAGCGTGGCCGCTCGCTCGAGCGCCTCGACCGCCGCCTGGTAGCGCGGCTCAAGAGTCTCGCTCATCGAGGCCATGACCGCCTCAATCCGTGTCTTGCCCTGGCCGCGGATCTCGCTGGCGCTGCGACGGGCGCGATTCGCCGCGTCCCGCGCCGTGTCCGTCAGGGCCTGGAGATTCTGGAGGGCCGCGTCGGTTGACTCCATCATCGCGGCGCCGCCGGTGCCGAGCGCTCGGGCGCTGAACAGCTCCGGTTCAATCGCGTTGCGCTCCGACTGGCGCAGGCCGAGCGCACCGCGAATCTCAGCATTGCGCTGCTGCAAATCGGCGGCTTGTTCAATCAGAGGCAACGCCTGGCGGGCGGAGAGCTCCCGCGCCTGGAGTCGCAGTTGGCTGGCGCCCTGCTCGAGGGACTGCGCTTCAGCGTTGCGCGTCGCAATCTGCTGGTCGATGAGCGCCATCGCGCCCTCCAGCGCCTTGATCTGGCTTTGGAACTGTCGAAGCTGCGCTTCGGTCTGCTCACGCTGCGTGGCGAGTGTCGTCCGCGCCGAGGCGAAGTCGATGCGCTCGAGCGGCGTCGCCAGGGACTCGAGGCCTGCGGCGCCACCGGCCGCCTGATTGACAGCCAATCGCTCGAATCGAAGGTGCTGCTCAAGGCGCATCGCCACCTGGAGTTCGAGGGCCGCTGCCTGTCGTGAGAGCGACGATGCCGCCATCAAGAGCGCGCTGCGCTGCCCGGGAGAGGCACCCTGCACGGAGGAGATCGACTGGGCGATTCGACGCAGCTCACCGGCGGCGGCAAGGGCTTGCTCGTCGTCGGCATTGAAGGGATCATCGCGATAGACCTTCGCCGCCTGGGCCAGCGCCTCTTCGAGCTTGGCCGTGGCGACTCGCTCCGAGACGCTTTGCGCATCTTCGCACGCGGGCAGGAGCAGGAGTGGAAGCGCGGCCAGTGCGGCCGTCACGATCGATCGGCGAGTGTCGAAACGCATGAGAGTGTGAAGGATAGCGGAGGGATCCGCCGCCGTCACCGCTCGACGGGCTCACCGTCGACCGCCGTCCGGTCGAGGCTCTGGAGCCGCGGCGGCTCGTAGTCGACCGGGTACTCGGGGCGAGGGCTGTACATGCCGCGAATCCACTGCATCGTGTCGCCCTTGAGGGCCTTGGCCGTGCCCGTGAAGACCGGCCGCCATCCCTTCACATCGGGGTGCGGATAGCGGGCTTCGGCGCGCGGCATTCCGTACTGGATGATCAGGCTCGACTCGGGATCCTCGAAGTCGACCAGCGGGTGGTCGAGCTTCGATCGCAGCAGGATGAGCAGGTTCGTGTATCGCACTCGATCAGTCCGGCTGTCCTGCCGGTGCAGGAAGAAGCGCCCCGCATCAATGCCGCCGTGGCACTGACTGGTGGCACAGTTCGGAATCAGCCACGCATCATGCACCTTGGTGCGAAAGACATTGAGCGCCCATGGCTCACTCGTCACCCGGACGCGGGGGTAGAGGTCCCGCGCCTTCAACTCGAAGAGGAGCCGCAGCACTCGCGTCGGCTCCCAGGAGAACATTCGATTTCGCTCGTCGTGACCGGTCGGCACGAGCGGGCTCGAGCCGTAGCGCGTGAGGAGGTCGCGAATCACATCCGGCGGGATGTCGATGCGCGGCGGACGCTTGAGATCCACTTCATAGACGCGGATCAGGTTCACATCGTCGGGGGAGAGCAGCCGTGAGGGGAGGATGTCTCTCAACTCCACCGGGCCCGTCGTGCGCCGAGCGCGAGGTTCGCCGCCGACTGGTTCGGTCTCCTCCGTCTGTCCGCGTGCGGCCCGTCGCCTGGCGGCCGCCGCCTGCATCGCGAGTTGCGCTTCAACCTGTCGCAGGAGGTCGCGCCCCTCGGGAAGATCGATCTCGCGAGTGAGCGATCGAAGTTCATCGGCGGCCAGTTCAAAGCGCTTCTCCGCCACGAGCCAACGCGCGAAGGTGAGCCGCTTGTCGATCTCGTTCTCCCGGATGGTCTCCTTGAAGCGCTGGTACTTCTCCTCGAAGCCCGGCTCAAGGGTCACGCCCGCGACGGCCTCACGCGGCATGCGGGTTCGGATTCCAGCGATTTCATACACGACCTCACTGAAATCATCGGAGTGAATCAGGGCTCTGAGGTCGGTGCCGTCACGGAGATGGATGATGCCATCCTGTCCGCCCTCTTCAGGGTCGACGAGCCGAACGATGCCGACGAGGCGACCCTTCGAGAAGCTTGCGACCGATCCCGTGCTGTCGCGGATCACCAGCGTCGAGTCATCTTCCGACTCGACCACGCCGCCCGCTTCCTTGTAGCGGTCGATGAAAACCCAGACTCGGCGCGGTCGAGGAGGCGGGCTCGTTCTCGAAGAGTCGGATGCGGGCGCGGGCTCCGCCGCGGGCGGCGCTGTTGGCTCGGGCGTCGGCTTTGGCGCAGGAGTTGGCGCAGGCTCACTCGGCGCGGCACTCGGAACTGGCGCGGGGGCTGGCTCGGGAGCCGATGCGGGCGGGCTCGCGGAGGGTGAGTTCGGGGAAGGGACCGGCTGCACCGGCACGGGCGCATCCTGCGGCGCCGGAGGCGGCGAAGGAGAGTCATCGAAGGCGCCCGCGCTCCCCACGAGCACGCAACTCAGAAGCCAGCCAGTCATGGAGCGCGGCATCTTACCGAGGATTCGCGCTGGTTCCGAACTCTCGGGGTGATGCAGCCCCACAATCACCCCGGGATCGGGCACACTGCCATCCGGAGCATGGTCGGAGGAGCCGTTGTGGATGGCGTCGTGCGCCTCCCAGGGCCTTCCCGGAGGAGTTCGTCCAATGAAGCTTGGCGTCATGAGTGCACTCTTTGCGGGCCGTCCTCTTGAGGAAGTCTGCGCCTTTGTGGCGTCGAACGGTCTGACGGCAATCGAGCTCCCCGTCGGTGCCTATCCGGGGCAGCCCTTCTTCGATCCGCGTCGCGTGCTGGCGAGCGCGCCTGAGCAGCGGCGCATTCGCTCGCTGCTGGCTGATCACGGGCTCTCGCTATCGGGCCTCGCGGTGCACGGCAATCCAGTGCATCCCAGTCGCGGTGTGGCGCGCGACCATCACTCCGCCTTCGAGACCGCGGTCAAGCTCGCCCCGTGTCTCGGCACGGACATCGTCATCACCTTCTCAGGCTGCCCTGGCGGCGCACGGGGCGACAAGTCGCCGAATTGGGTCACCTGCCCATGGCCCGGCGACTTTCTCGACACGCTTCGCTATCAATGGGATGAAGTGCTCGTGCCCTACTGGGCGGCGCAGGCGAAGCTTGCGTCGAAGCATGGTGTTCGCATCGCGTGGGAGGCGCATCCGGGCTTCTGCGTCTACAACCCCGACACGCTGATTCGCCTCAGCGCTCGTGCCATGAAGGCGAGCGGTCTCAAGGGCCGAGTCGTGCTTGGGGCCAATCTCGATCCATCACACTTCTTCTGGCAGGGGATCGATCCGATTCTCGCGGCGCGCGATCTCGGCGAGGCGGGGCTCCTTTTCCATGTGCATGCCAAGGACACCGAACTTTGTCCGAGCGAAGGGCCTCGCAACGGCTACCTCGATGCGCGCCCCTATGGCGATCTGAAGCACCGCGCATGGAGCTTCCGCACCTGTGGCGACGGACATGGCACCGAGTTCTGGAAGCCGTTCGTGAGCATGCTGCGCCGCCACGGTTACGACCATGTGCTCTCGATTGAGCACGAAGACGCGCTCATGAGCGTGGAAGAGGGCTTCCTCCGCGCAGTCGACTTTCTCTCGCAGTGCATCATCGAGGAGCCGGCCGCGAAGCCCTGGTGGACCTGAGCGTGCGCCACTCGGAGTCCGTCGACCGGCGCCGTCGTGGGCTGCGGCGATCACTGTCGAACCGCTCGTCCGTCACCGCGTCTGGGATTTCGAAGGCGAGACGGGCTCCTCGCGGGCACCCACGCGCTCAAGGCACCAGCGAGGTCCGACGAGCGTCCAGCCATCGAGCCGGACCGCGACGCCGATGAGGGGCTTGATGGGCGTGGGGCGCGGGGAGAGGGCGCTCCATGGAACACTGGCGGGCATGGCCCCGAGCAGCTGCCAGATGATCAGCGGCTCAAGGTGCAGGAACTCCTCATCGGCGGTGGTGTGAACACTGAAGCCAAGATTCAGGATGCCGAGACTGAAGCTCTGGAATCTTCGGGTCGTCGCATCGAGCCCCCGCGGCTGAAGTGGGTAGCGGGCAAAGACAGGGCGCCAGATCAGGTGAAAAGAGACGAGCGCGATGAGCGCGATCATCGCGATCGAGATCGCCGCGAAATGCACGCCGAGTGCGGGGCCCGACGAGACCAGGAGCAGCACGATCGCCGCATCGATCGCAAGGATGACCAGCAGGACCACGATGACTCGGGTGATCAATCGGCAAACTCCGAGATGCGCAGGTCGCGCGGCGCACTGACCTTGGTCGTCCACTCGACGGTCATCGCGTTCGCGCCGGTCGATGTGGCCGGGACAGAGAGATCCCAGCGCAGGATGCCCATCGGAGCCTCGTCCCGGAGATACTCGGGATCGGTCGAGAGGGGCCGAGTCAAGCCTTCGGTCGTCACCGTGATGCGCTCATCCTGGCTCACCGGGCGACGGTCGAGCACTTCAAGTCCGATCGGCCTGCCACTGCCATTCTCAATGACGATCCGGTAGCGGCGCGTCGTCTCTCTTGACTTGGAGAAGACGCCGGTTTCGGAGGTGATCTTCGAGACCAGCGTGCGCACCGCGCGAATCGAGCGATCAATGCCGAAGTCCACGATGCACTCGCCTCCCGGCGCCACGAGCCCCATCGGCGCCGTGCCGACATACTCGCTGCCCATGAAGACCTGGGCGGGCCCCGGGATGAGCTGGTAGGGACTCTCGTTGATCAATCGGCTTCGAAGGTAGACCGCATCGGTGAGAAGGGGAACGGCCGTGTGGACGAAGGTCGCCTTCGGCGCAATGGTGGCGACGCGCGTGCGCGTCCGGCGATCGGCGTTGCTCGGCACGCTGATCCGGCGAGGAAGTTCGAAGCTCACGGCCGTACCACCGTCGACAACGGCGGCACCGCCACTCCATGCCTCGAGCTCGGCGGCGTTCTTCGCGAACGCCATGGAGTCATGGGCTGCTCCGCCAGGTGCCGGCGCCGCCGCCAGTCGCTCGCTGGAGACGGCCGAGCGGGTGGGTGACGGCGGGGGAGGCGGCGGAATCACGCCGATCAGGAGCGGCGTCAGTGTGGGCGGATCGGCCCGGAGCGTCGGTTGTGCGGTCGAGATGGTCAGGGCGACATCGTTCCAATCCTCGCCGCTCTGCTGAAGGAGCGAAGCATCGAACTCGATCGAGACGGCACTTCGGTCGGTCGCCGCGCGGACCGAGTAGGCGGGAACCCATCCCGCATTGGTGACGAGATAGGTCAGTGAAACGGTGACCTCCGCGGACTGGGGCACGGCGAGCGTGACCTCCGCGCAGCGCTCGACCGAGCCGCCACGGCCCATGGCTGCGCGTCGCGCCTCGAGCGCCTTGAGCGACCGCTCGACTTCGCGCTGCCTATCCGCCAGAGCACGATCGGCCTCGACGAGGCGGGTTCGTTCGCGATGAACGAACTCGAGTTGACTCTGAAGCGCTCCGAGATCCAGTCGCTCGTTGCCGAGATCCCGCGTGGCGTCAGAGGAGACGCGGGTGCCGATCTGGTCGAGCAGGCGCGCCTGCGATGCCGTCAGCGAGCGATCCTCCGCCAGGCGCTCGATGACGATTCGGAGCGACTGAATCTCGGCGTCGAGCGCGACCATCGCGGGGGAGCCGGTGTCGGCGGCGACTGGTTGCTCGAGGTACTCGACATTGGTGAGCGTGGCACCCGGTGTCGATCTCGCCTGAAGAGTCTCGGGGCGAATGGAGGCGGGCAGTCCGACGAAGTGGAGCGCATGAGCGCCTTGTTCAAGAGAGACCGTGGTTGTTCGCGTGATCGCTGCTCGGCCCTGATAGACCGTCACCGCGGTGATCGGCGCATCGACCTTGAGCGTCCTGATGTCGATGGACCGTGGACCCTCGACTTGCGCGTGGGCGCTGGCCGCGATCGACACAAGGAGGACTGCAGCCGTGACTGCGCCCCGTCGACGGGATAGCCTCGTGAACAGTCCGTGCATAGTGTCGGCTCCTGGGTTCAACTGAATGGCCGGCAGCGCTGGTATGTGCCCGCGATTCTCGCAGGTGGATGCTACCCTGCGTCGAGGCCTGCTTCGTGTGAATCACGGCATCGGCTCACCAGGATTCTGCAATGATGGCCTGTGCGAAAGTCGTTCACGAGTGGCGCAGTCGATTCGGCGCTGCTCCATCGCAGGGTGGGTGCGTTCGACGCCATCTGATTCGGCTTGGCGGCGATCGTGCCGCGGTCGTGGTGCTGGGTGTCATGCTGGTGGTCGCCTTGCTTCTCACTCCCGGGTGCGGAGCGCTGCCTCGCAACCCGATCCCGGAAGAGAAGAGCGGACTTGCGACCGTTCCAGGAATGCCTGGCGTGCGTTTCTGGGGCGACGCCGCGGACCCGCAGATGATGGAGGCCTTTGTCGCCGCGCTTGATCGGGAGCGAGCCTCGCTTGGCCTGGGCAGCCTGAGGGAGTTGCCGCAGGCGCAGTTTCTGGGGCTCTCCGGGGGTGGTTCCGACGGCGCATTCGGAGCGGGCCTTCTCTGCGGCTGGACCGTCCATGGCACGCGTCCGCAGTTCGAGGTGGTCACCGGGGTCTCGACGGGGGCGCTGATTGCGCCGTTCGCGTTCCTGGGGCCCGATTACGACGATCTCCTGAGAGAGGTCTACACCAGCGTGTCGCTCTCTGACATCGCCAGGATTCGAGGTTTGATCAGGGGGCTCGTCTCCGACGCGCTCGCGGACAATGATCCACTTCGAGCGCTGGTCGAGCAGTTCGTTGACGACAAGGTCCTCGAAGCCGTCGCGGAGGAGTCTCGAAGGGGGCGATTGCTCATCATCGGAACCACGGACATGGACGCGGAGCGCCCGGTGATCTGGTCGATGGGCGCGATCGCTCGAAGCGGTCACCCCGACGCCCTCGCGCTCTTCCGCAAGGTGCTTCTCGCATCGGCCGCCATTCCAGGTGTCTTTCCACCGGCGATGATCGAAGTTGAGGTGGAGGTCGATGGCACGCTTCATCGCTATGACGAGATGCATGCCGATGGCGGCGTGACCACGCAGGTCTTCCTTTATCCGTCGTCATTCCGTTTCGATGGTCTGCCTTCCGAGGTGAGCTCGCGCGGTGGAAGCGTCTATGTCATCCGCAATGGGCGCATCGGGCCGTCCTTTCAGAGCATCGAGCGTCGGACGCTCCCCATCGCACGGCGAGCCATCGGCACGCTCATCAAGACGCAGGGCATCGGAGATCTGATCCGGATCTACCTCGCGTGCCTCCGCGATGGATTCGAGTATCGGCTGGCCTCGATCCCGAATGCCTATGTCGACTTGAACGCGGAACCATTCGATCCGGAGCACATGCGAGCGCTCTTCGACCTCGGCTTCGAAATGGCCAAGGGTGGATTCCCATGGCGCACGGCGCCGCCCGGCTTCGGTGAGCCCGCGGTGCTGCCACCCGAGGCAACTCCCGGGACCGACGGTGGAGGCTTGATCAATCCCGGCCGGGGGGGATGACACCGGTGAATCGCTCACTCACTCCGCGATTGAAGCATGGACACTCGATGACACCATCAAGCTCTCGCAACCGCGCGTCCCGGACCACACGACGTTTCCTTGCGCATCTCGTCGCCATCCCACTGCTGGCGCTCGGCTGTTCGGCGCCGCCTCGCAACGCCATTCCTAGGGAGCTCGTGCAGCAGGCGACGATTCCCGGAATGCACGATGTCCGCTACTGGGGCGACGAGGAGGATCACCGGCTCGAGGAGGCCTTCGCCCTTTCCCTTCGGCGCGAAGCCGACGCCCTCGGTGTTCGCTCACTCGATCAACTGCCCCCGGCGCACTTCCTGGCACTCTCCGGTGGAGGTTCCAACGGCGCCTTCGGCGCCGGCCTCCTCTGTGGATGGTCGATGCGCGGTGATCGTCCGACCTTCAAGATCGTGACAGGCGTCTCGACCGGGGCGCTCATTGCGCCATTCGCCTTTCTGGGGCAGGAGTACGACCATGTGCTGAAGGAGGTCTACACCACCGTCTCGACGGCCGATGTCGCGAAGATGCGTGGCGTTCTCGGAGGGCTTCTCTCCGACGGCATGGCGGACAGCACTCCACTCAGACATCTCGTCGAGAGATTCGTGACGCAGGAAGTCATGGAGAAGGTCGGCGAGGCCTCTCGAGAGGGTCGAGTCCTCATCATCGCGACCACGCACATGGACGCCCAGCGGCCCGTCATCTGGATCATGGGCCGCATCGCGCGGAGCGGCCACCCCGATGCGCTTCGCCTCTTTCGGGATGTGCTGATTGCATCGGCAGCGATTCCCGGGGTGTTCCCGCCCGTCATGATCGAGGTCGAGGCCGATGGGGCCCGCTACGACGAGATGCACGCCGACGGAGGCGTCTGTTCGCAGGTCTTTCTCTATCCATCCTCGTTCAGCTTCGAGGAGATCGACAAGGAACTCGGCATCCAGCGAGAGCGTCATGTCTATGTGATCAGAAACTCGCACCTTGCGGCGAGTTACGAAGCGGTCCCGCGCCGCACCCTGCCGATTTCGATTCGTGCGGTTGACACCCTCATTCGCACGCAGGGGATCGGCGACCTCTACCGCATCTATCTCGGCTGCCGACGCGACGGCCTCGACTACAGGCTCGCCTTCATTCCGCCCGACTTCAATGCCGAGAGCAAGGAAGCCTTCGATCCCGTCTACATGAAGCAGCTTTTTGATGTGGGCGAAGCGCTCGGGCGAGCCGGATACCCGTGGGCGTCAGCGCCGCCGGGGTTCGACCCCGGCCGTTGAGCGTGGGCGCGCCGCGACTCCGTGGCGGCGATGGCCGCGCGGCGCATGCCATGCACGCCATGAGTTGAAGCGTTCGCTGCCTCAGTCGAGGAGCGTCGCCCGCGTGCCCGCCCGCTCGAGTATCTCGGCGAGGCGCTTCGGATCGGGAATCCGACCTTCGCGCACCGCGGCGACGAGCTTGCGGTTCTCTTCGTCCTTGCGCAGGTAGCGCCGCGCAAGCCCGCCGATGGCGCCGGGATCGAGGTTGGCGAAGAAGTCCATGCCCTCGCGATAGACGATGCTCGAGGCGAGGCGCTTGGCCACCATCCACTCGAGATAGGGAGCGGGAATCTGGCTCCAGATGCGCTCCTCGGCGACCTCGAAGAGCACCGCCGGCAGGTGGGCGCGGACGAGATTTCTCGCAATGGCCCGGTCGTTGTCGCTCCAGCGGACCATCGACGCCTGGATCGCGTCGGCCGCGGCATTGATCACTCGGCTCGCCGTTGTCGCCAGCTCCGAGAGAGGTGTCTCGGGATGACGCCGATCCTCCGCGACGAGCAACATCGCCTCCGCCCGCGCGAAGGCGCGGAGCTTCTCGAGCACCTGCTCGACATAGGTCGGCTTGATCCTGAGGAACTCCTCATCGTCGACCACCATGCACGCCCCGATCTCATAGCTCGAGCAGATGACGCCGCACTTGTTCGCGGTGGAGTCCTTCACGATGGTGACGCCCTTGGCCGCGAGGAACTTCCGCGCCTCGGGGGTCAGGAAGAGGTTCGCGCCTTCGACGATAAGCGGGCTCGATGGCGTGCCGTCCGGGCGCAGGAACTCCATCCAGTTGCGCTCGTCGATCGTGGCCGGACGACCGCCGCCGGGAACGAAGGCATCGGAGACGAGCCGATTGTGCAGCGTGTTGCGAAGGAGCAGCCCTTCCGGCTCATCGACCGCCACCACGCGACCCTTGGGCGAAAGCTTCGCCTTGTCGAAGTGGGCGATCGGGAGCTCCGAGCGGAACAGGCGCAGGAGTTCCTCGTGATCGAGGCCGGCGGGATCTTCACCGACGCCCGAGCCGTCGGCGATGCCGATGATCCGTGCATTGGCCCCGTAGTCACGGTTGAGAATGCGGATCATGTTCCCGGCGACATCGCCATCGGGACCGCCGGTGATCTTGATGGTGAAGGGCTGCTTGCGGGGATCGATGCCCCTGGCCTTCAATCCGACCTCGAGGAAGACATTCACGCCTTCGCTGGTGACGCCGTACACCTTGTGGTTGATGCCGGCCCCGGGCTTCGAACTCATGAAGGCGTTCGGGAGCGGGTACTTCCGCTTCTTCGCCTGCGCAACGATCCACTCGATGTGCGTCGGCGTGATGTACTCATCCGGTCCGAGATAGATGAGCTCCTGCCGGCCCCAACGATCGACGATGAGCTGCGTGACCTCGGGATCGGGCGTGATGAGGTCGAGAATCGAGTTCACGAATGCCTTCACGCAGCGGGTGACATCGGCACCGGGCTCCAGCAGAATGGCGCACTTGGCGCCGCCCTCGGGGATGTCCTTGTTCTTGAGCTGCTGGGCGAAGGAGAGGCCGTAGACCTCGTCGTAGAGGCGCTCGCTCTCGCGGGCGTGCTCCGCCGCCGTGCGTGGTCTGACCACGCGCAGACCTCCGCGGGCAATCTCCTTGAAGCGCACATGGAAGCCATTGAAGCCGCGACCATGGACGAAGAAGACGCCGTATGGCAGCTCGGGGCGCCGAGAAGTGACCAGCAGCTTCGGATCGAGTCGCAGCGCGAGGCCGAATCGCCGGGGCAGCCAGTAGTTCGTTCGAAGCGTGGCCGCGACGATGTCCACGAAGGTCGTCAGGATCGTCCCGACACCGTCCGCGCCCTTGACCGACTCCGCTTCCGCACGGCACTCCGCAAGCCGACGGTCGAACTCGGCGTCGGGCATCGGAGACTCGGGGTTGAAGCGCTCGGCGAAGAGATCGACGATGCGCGTCGTGAGCGCCATGTGAAGCTCGGCCTTCGACATGATCCGCTCGGTCGCGAAGAGGAAGGAATTCGTGTGGACCAGCACCTGGTGGGCCAGGTCGACGAACCCGATGATCGCTTCAGCCTGAGGCAGGGTCAGCTCCGGATGGCGCCCCGCGAGGTCCAGAATGTCGAAGTCAATCCACTTGATCCGCAGCAACTGGGCGTGCACGCGCTTCCAGAGCTCACCCTCGGGGTCGATCGGCTGGCCGTCGGCCGTCTGGAGCACGAAGCCGAGGAAACTCACCGCGCCCGCGGGGGGATCCTTCACCTGATCGAGATACGCGCGGAGAATGTTGATTCGACCGCGGCTCAGCAAAATGGCGACGCGCTCGAGCATGGTGCGCGTTCGGGCATTCGAGAAGGCGATGGTGATGCGAGTCTGCGAGGGATCGGCCTCGGCCTCGATCTCGACGCGCGTGCCATCGGTGCCGCTGACGGCGCGATGGAGCTGCCAGTGCTTGAAGAAGCGGTAGGGCGTGAGGGTCAGCACATACTCCGCGGCACAGCCCTGCGTGTAGCGGGCGACCTGCTCCTCGGAGAGTTCGGGAATGTGCAGCTTCGCGTGCTCGATGAAGAGGCGCAGCTTCTCCGCCTGAGCGGGATCCGATGGATCGAAGGGCGTGCGATCACCGAACTCGAAGGTGTCGAGGACCAGTTGGCCATCGGCGCTCGAGTGGATCTTCGCCGCTCGGAGCTCCGGCTCCATCGGCAGTGCGCCGACGAGTTCGGCGAGCACGCCTGGACGATTGCCCGGCGTGATGCGCGTCAGGATGCGGCCATCCTCGCTGCGGAGCGTGGTATCAAGCGGCGAACCGCTGGTGCGCGCCGCGATGATGGCACGCAGATGGCGACGCACATCGTCCACCGGCGTGTCCTGGAAGTACATCGGTGGCATCTGCGACACGAACCACGGCACGAGGTTGTCGGCGGACTCCCGGAAGCCGCGCACGAGGTCGTCGACGAGATGGGTCGGATCCGGCAGAGCGCCGAGGGTGGGGGCGGTACCGCTGGATGAAGCCGAAGAGGGCGAGCGCATCCGATTGTCTTACCCCTAGGTGGCGTAAGGATCAAGGACTCCCCTAAGCTGACCCCTCTTTCTAACGGTGAGCTTCCCGGATAACGCTTCCGGGAGTGCTTCGCTCCCCTCGCCATGCCCGCCCCAACCGCCTGCTGTATCGGCAACTTTGACGGAGTGCACCTCGGCCACCGGGCGCTCCTGGATCGAGCCCGGGCCGGTGTTGGACCGGAGGGGCGGGTGGTCGCGGTCACTTTCGATCCCCACCCGCTTGCGGTGCTTCGCCCGGGGGATGCCCCCCCGAGGCTGGTCTCCCTGAAGGAGCGGACGGAGCTGCTGCATCGAGCCGGTGCCGACGAGGTGGTCGTCCTGAACTCGACCGATTCGTTCCTTGCGACCGACGCCGTCGACTTCATCCGGGACTTGCAACAGCGCCTGCACTTCACGCTCGTCGTTGAGGGGCCCGGATTCCGATTCGGTCGCGGCCGCACGGGCACCCTCGAGCTCCTGAAGAAGCTGGGCGTCGACATGGGATTCGCGGTTGCCACTGTAGACCGGGTCCAGGTCACACTTCGGGATTGCTCGAAGGTCACTGCGAGCAGTTCACTCGCGCGCTGGCTGCTCGCCCTGGGGCGCGTCGAGGATGTCGCCCGGATTCTCGGCAGACCCTTTGAACTTGCCGGCCGAGTGGTTCGCGCCGATCAGCGAGGCCGGACCATCGGATACCCGACCGCCAACATCGACCACGGCGACCTGATGCTTCCCGCCGATGGGATCTACGCCGCTCGAGCGGAGTTACCCGATGGCTCGACCCGCGCGGCGGCTGTCAGCGTTGGAACGAAGCCGACCTTCGGGCGCAGCGAGCGCACCTGCGAGTCATTCCTGCTCGACTTCAACGGTTGGACGGAGGCCTACGGCTGGCCGCTTCGACTGAGCTTCGCCGCGTGGATCAGGGAGCAGTATCGCTTCGACAGCGTCGAGGCGCTCATTGCGCAGATGGGCCGCGATGTCGAGAGGGTCCGTCGCGTCATGGAAGAAGCGGGAGAGCCGCAGGGAGCCACGGCATGAGCAGAGGAGCGGGCGAAAGGGCGGGTCCTGAGGGGTCGGCGCCGGGGCCCTATGTGGGCAACATCGACGCGGCCCGCGCGGCGGCTCGCCTGCGTTCGGCGAAGCGCGTCGTGGTCACGACTCATGTCAAGCCCGACGGAGATGCGATCGGAAGCGTGCTGGCGATCCTTCGCATGGTGCGCCGCCTTGGAGGCGAGGCGCACGCATGGCTTGGGGGGCCGGTGGATCTCGCGCTCGGCGCGTTTCTTCGTGATGAACACATTGGTGATCCGCGCCGCGCCCTTCCGACCGAGGAGCCCGACATGGTGGTCGTCGTCGACACCGGAAGCTGGTCGCAGCTCGACTTGATGGCGCCGTGGGTCCGGAGCAGGGCGGAGAAGACGCTCCTCATCGATCATCATCGTGGTGGTGATCCGACGGTCGCGAGCGAGCGTCTCATTGATCCCGCGTGCGCGTCGACCACGCAGCTCCTTCTTCGAGTCGTCGACGCGCTTGAAGTTCCCCTGCGAGCACCGGGAGAGCGCGAGCAGGGGTCGCTCGCGGAAGCGCTCTTCATCGGCCTCGCGACCGACACCGGCTGGTTTCGCTTCTCGAATGCCGATGCCGCGGTCTTTGACGCCGTCGCGCGCCTGCTTCGCGCCGGGGTGTCGAAGGATCGCCTCTACCGGATCATCGAGGAGACGGCGCGGCCGGAGCGCATGCGGATTCTCGCGCGGGCGCTCGCCTCGCTGGAGTTGCACGCGGCGGGAAAGGCCGCCGTCATGGTGCTCTCGCGCGAAGACTTCTCCTCGTCGGGCGGCGGTCCCGAGGATCTCTCCGGCCTGATCAATGTGCCAATGGCGATCGGCTCAGTCGAAGTGAGCGTCCTTCTCTCCCAGAGTGAAGTTGGAGAGGTGAAGCTCAGCTTTCGCAGCAAGCCGCCGATCGAGGCCGGCGGTGCCATCGTTGATGTGAATGCCTTTGCCGCACGCTTCGGCGGCGGTGGCCATGTCCATGCCGCCGGCGCACGGATCAAGGGAACACTCGACGAAGTCCTTCAATGCGTGCGAGCGGAACTCGACACGCTGAAGGTGTGACTGGGCCCCGAGTGACGCGGGGTCAGTTCTTCCCTCAGCTTGCGGAGTCAGCCTTGCTGTCGAATGCGTCGGACTTCGGCGTGTCGGCGGAGGCGATGGGAACTCGAATCTTGTAGCCGAGACGGAGAATGGCGGAGCGGATCGCCGCATCGTTCTGCGGCTCTTCGAGTTCGACCACGGCACGCTTGGTCTCGAGGTCCACGGTGCAGTTGGCGACTCCGGGCAGGCGCGCGATTCGGCGGCGGACCGACGAAGCGCATCCCTTGCAATGCATGCCTTCGATTTCGTATTCGAAGGTCGCGGCAATGGCGTTCGGATCGAAGCCCGCCTCGGGGTCGTGGAGGTCGATCTCGGCGACCGGAGTCGGTCCGTGATGCGCATCGGCGGCGTCGTCATCACTCGCCTTGGTCTTGGCAACTTGCGAAGTGGCGCTCTCGGAAACGCTGCAGTCGCAGCCCGCCAGCGCGAAGGGAAGGGAGCAGGTCAAGGCCCCGATGACGATGCCGGTCAAGGTTCTCGAGGTGCTCATGATCGGGATGGTAGGCGGGCCGCCGCCCGGAGCAAGGCGGGCAGCAGGAGGGTGGTCGCGGCCAGCATCGAGAGGGTGGAAATCACCATCAGCACGCCAAGGCTCTGGAGCCCCCGGTGGTGGGCGAAGAGGAGGCCGCCGAAGCCGATCACGGTGGTGAGCGCCGTCACCATCACGGCGCGGCGGGTGCTGCCGAAGCCGGCCCTCAGACCTTCGCGGGCGCGATGGGCAATGTGGATGCACGCATCTGAACCGAGGCCGAGGGCGATGGGGATACCGAAGAAGTTCGCCAGGTTGAAGCTCACGCCGAGAAGCGCCATCATCCCGAGGGTCCAGGCGAGCGCGGCGCCCAGAGCCACCAGGCACGCCACGGTCTCCCTGATCGAGCGCAGATCGAGGAAGAGCACCAGGGCGACGAAGATCGCGGAGGCGACGCCCTGGATGAGGAAACTCCGTTCAAGCAGGAGCATCGACTCGAACTGTGTGATCGGCACCCCGGTCACCTGCGGATCGACTCGACGCATCGCGGCGACGAACGCCTGCATGGGCTTGAACTCCCAGACATCCTGCGCCGGGTGAAGCCGAACGCAGAAGTGCCCGCTCTCGCTTGTGAACTCATCGCGCACTGCGTCGGGCAAGGCGTCGCGCAGCGTGCCTCGTGCGCCGAGGCCCATCTGCGCAAGTGATCGTGCAACCTGCCGAAGGCCAAGTTCGATCGCCAGATGTCGCGCGGAGATCATCGCCTCGGAGTGCACGGCGGGGTCGAGTTCGTCGGCGAGCGCGTGAAGACGGCGGCCGAGGTCTCGCAGCTCGCTCGCCTGCGCCGGTGCAGCGACCGCCGCAAGAAGCGCCATCCTGCCAACTGACCCCGCCGCATTGAGAAGGTCGTCGCGCGAAATGGCGCCCGCACTGGCGAGACCGTTCGATCGAGCGCTCGCCGGTGCTGCGGCGGTCGGCGAAGCGGCCGCACTCAAGCCCGGAATCCGCGTCGCCTCGCCGAGCGCCTCAAGGAGTGTCGTCCGCGTCGGCGTCGGCATGGCGACGAGGTCGAGCACGCTCCGCACGGCACCGATGGCGGGCTCGCGGCCAGCCGCCTCAACCACCGGGGGAATGTCCTCGATCTCATTGACGATAACCGCTCCGAACCAGGTCTCGCTCGCATCGTCCTCGATGATCCGCTTCTCCCAGCGCACGGCATCGACCGTGTCAGCCTGGAGCTTGAGCAGGTTGCTCTCGAAGCGAACGAGCCCGGGCGCGACCACGGCAGCGGTGATGGCGAGACCGAGTCCGATCACGAGGATGGCCAGGTGCCTCGTCGCGAGTTCGGCGCGATCGGTTCGAGCGGTCGCGGGCCGTTCGCGCCCCATGATGAATGTCGTTCTGATCTTGCCGCCATTGTCGAAGAGGTCGAGCAGGATGGGCAGGAGCAGCGCCATCGTCATCATGCAGACGACGAGCCCGATGCCGGCGATCATCCCCAGCTCGCGCAATCCCTGGAATGGAGTGAAAAGCGCGATCAGGAAGGTGCCCCCGGCAATCAGCGCGCCGGTGAGATTGCTCGGGACTGCCGTCCGGATCATGTGCCGGATGGCGCCGCGCCGCTGCAAGCGCCGACGCCCCTCGGAGTAGCGGGCCACCATGTGGATGCCGTAGTCGAGTCCGACACCGACAAGCACCAGCATGAAGACGAGACTCAGCAGATTCAATCGCCCCACCAGAAGCGACGCGAGCCCGAAGGTCATCGCGGCGCCAACTCCGAACGCGACCACGGCCAGGAGCGGCCGGCGCACACTTCGGAAGACGACCATGAAGAGCAGCGACACCAGGCCGACGCCGGCGATTGCGGCGCGGGTCATGTCGGTGTTCGTCGTGGACATCTCATCGGCCTGGAGCACCGGCTTTCCAGTGAGGCCGATCTCGACATCGGGAACCTGCCGCTGCACCTGGTTGATGACCGCGCGAATCCGATCGAGCGGCTCACGGATCACCGAGAGCGTTCCGTAGTCCTTCCTTGGGAGGATCGTCACGAAGAGGAAGCGACCGAGTTCATGCGGTGGATCGGGAATCGAGAGAAATCGGAGTGGCCGCTCGGTCGCCAGCGCGAAGTGGGCATCTCCTGCGCTCTGCCCCGCCGCGATGGCCCGAAGGGCGAAGATGGCGGCTGCGCCTTCGCGCTCAAGCGCCGCTCGTCCGCCGGTTTCGGCCCCGGGTGAGAGGAGGCGGTCAAGGCGCGCCTGCGCCTGGGCGAGCACCTCGTGGGCGGGGGCGCGGGAGAGGAGCGAAGGGAACGCATCGGAGGCAAGCAGGAGACCTCGCAACTCCTCCTGGCTCATCCCCGGGCTCCATGGCGCCAGACGCCACTGCTCATCTGAAGTGATGAAGCCATGCACTTCGGGCAGCTCGGGATCTGCGCGGAGCGCTTCGACGAGCGCCACCACCGCCTGCTTCGCCTCGGCGTGGCGCGGCCGCACGGCACCGAGCGGCTTCGCATCCACGGCGATGATGAGGTACTCGAGGTCTCCGAAGATGCGCTTGAAGTCGCGATACTCCACCATGAAAGGGTGGTGTTCACCGATCAGGGAGTCGGTGTCCGCATCGGGCCGGAGCGTCCGGGCGGCATAGATCGACGCGGCCAGCGCCAATCCCACCAGCAGGGTCAGCACTCGAAGCCGATGCTGGAGCAGGAAGGCCGCAAGCGTGTCCATCAATCGGCGGCGCATCTGGTGATCACTTCGGCCTCAGGCCGAACCTCCGGGCACACGCGTTGTCATGACGGTGCTCCAGGGAAGCACTCTGGCACAGAGGCCCGTCACGACACTTGTGGTCAGGTGGCTCGAAGGCATGGTCGAATCACGACACTCGTGGCTTCGCGCGCGAGGGCGACGAAGGCCGCCACACGGCTCAGTCCGTGTCAGGCATGGGCGCGCAGCGAGAGATCGTAACCCGAATTCACCGGCGGAGGACTGTCATGGCGAAGCGCTCGGCGCTTCGTCGGCCGACGGCTTCGCGGAACCCTCAGAGGGCGGGTTGTGCTTCGTGTTGTCTTGATCCGAGCCATTGGCCGCGCCGTTCGGAGCGCTCGGCGCCGCTATCTCCGCGGCCCCATCGGGGGAATCCCTGGGCGCGTCGACCTCGGTGGGCGGCGGCAGATTCGCCGGTGCCTGAAAGAGCGCCTCGTCGATCGCATCGGTCTCAATCGACTGGATCACCATCGTCTGCGTCGTGTTCCCGACGGTCTGCGAGATGCGAGTCGGAACCACGCGCCCATTGAAGTCGCGAAAGGCATCGAAGCGCTGCACCACCGAGAGCAATCCCACGGGGCTCTGCAATCGCCGTCCAAATCCGAGCATGTGCCCCGAGTCGACGCTGAACCACCCCTGGGCCACGGCGCCATCGGAATCTGTGAAACGCACAAGCCAGCAAGGCTCACCGCTGAACTCGCGGGCGCCGATCACCTCGACCTTCTCGTAGAGTTCTTGCAGTCGTAGATCGCGATCGATCCACGCTTCGCGCTGCTGCTCGCGAAGTTCCGCGCCTTCGAGGCGACGCACTCGACCGTCGGGCGAGATGCTCCACGCATTGACTCCGTCGTACCCCTTGACCATCGTGCCGACCCCCTCGATGTTCATGGTCGAGACGAAGAGGTCGGGCGCCTTGCGATGCACGACGACGGTACCCGTGGCCTCATTCGGCAGCCCCTGAGGGCCAACCTGCGAGCGAATCTCGACTCGCATTCTGACCGTTCGCCTGGTGTCGCTGGCCCACGCCTCTCGGCCGCCCAGGGCCTCGACATATCGATCGAGAATCTCGGTGGCGGAAGGAAGGGGCGCCGCCTCGGTGGCGCTCTCCTGCGGCGCCGGGGCAGGCGCAGGCTCGGCAGGATCGCGCGGAGCGTCCGGCACCGCCCGAGGCGCCGGAGCCGGCGGTGTCGGGGGAGTCGTCGCTGCAGTCGACGCGTGCAGGGCGCAGGCAAGAGCGAGGGCTTCGATCATGAACATGGCTTGAGTCTCCGCATCCCGACAAGAAAGGCGCCGGCGCCGTCCCGTGAGGAACGCACACCGGCGCCTTGAGCACACACTCGATCAGTCACGAGGTCAACCGTGACCCATCAGCCCTGAGTCCCCCAGAGGCCGAGCAGGATGGCGAGGTCGGCACCATCGGTGGTGCCGTCACCATTCAGGTCCGACAGGCCGGGCTGACCCCAGTTGCCAAGCACGATCGCCAGGTCCGCGCCGTCGACATTGCCGTCAAGGTTGATGTCGGGCGACTGCCAGTGGCCTCGGAAGAGGGCCAGCGCACGAGCCGCTGCGCGCTTGCCGACCGAGGATCCGCTCACTCGACCTGGGAGGTCGTCGGCCATTGGATGAATACCGCCGTAGATGCGGGAGATACCCGCCTCATCGGCGGCGTCGTAGTAGCTCACCCACTGGAGCGTGATGTTCTCAGAGGGCGAGATCTCGAAGTGTGACCATCCCGTCGGCATGGTGAATGAGAAGAGGCCGTTCGGGAAGTACTGGCTGCCGGTGAACACGACCATCGCCTCGGCCGCCGCGCGGCTGTAGGTGCTGTGACCCGAGGTGTAGCCGGGGAAGGGCGGCGTCACGAAGGCCGACGACTGGTAGGGCATCCAGCGATCCGCGAGCTCCCAGCCGACGCCGTAGAGCTGGTTCGTGGCGAGGTCTGGGCCGACGACGGTGGTGGTATAGAGGCCAGCCTGGTCTGCCGTCCTGCGGAGACCCACCGAGTCGATGACGGAGTCCCACTGCTCCCAGTCGAGTTCGCCCGCGTCGAAGAAGTCGAGATCCTGGCCGAGATAGCCGTTGAATCCGCTCACGAGCAGGTGCGTCGAGTTGCCGATCTTCCGGATGGGCTGGTCCATGATCGCATCGGCCTTGCCGAGCGTGTAGCTCGCCTTGGCGATCACGAAAGTTCCATTGGCACCAATCTGGTGGCCGGAGAGATCAACGACATTCTGGATGCGTCCCTGGGGGCTCGGAACCTTGGTCTGCACTTCATCACCAATGACAATGTAAGTCAGTCCATTGAGCGACATTCCGGGGGGACCGCTGAGCTCGATGAACTGATCCACGGGATCGCCCACCTGGCTCAGGCGAATCTCGGTGATCATCGGGGTTCGAGCGCGGATGCCGGGGTTGAGAACGCCCGGTGAGTCATTGGTTCCGACATGCCAGCCACCGACATGCCAGCCCGATCCCGTGCGATAGACATGGCCGGGCAAAGCGCCGAAGTTGGCGACACCAGTCACGCCTCCGTAGAAGCCGCCGAGCCAGGTTCGAATGGCCAGGCTGCCGACATGGGAGTTCATGCCGATCGGCTCGCCGGAGAGCGGCTCATAGACGAGGTGAGGGAAATCAGCGAAGCGACCGCCCGGAAGGACATCCTCCTCGGTGACCTGCTCGATGAGTCCGGGGATGAGCGGAAGACCTGACGGGTGGTAGTTTGGCGCGCCGGGATCGCTCGACTGTCCAAGCTGCGCCATCCAGCGGATGAGCGAGATCGGACGAGCGGAGTCGTAGTAGCCCTTGCGGCCCCATGCGGCGATCGCCGCATCGTGATTCGCTCCACCGAGCGTGATGTAGAGCTTCGCGTCCCACTCCAGGCGGTCCAGGACCGGGCCAACGCCACCGATCTGGAAGGGGATGTTCTGCGCGGCCATGACATCGGAAACTTCGTTGGCGAGCTTGTGCCAGTGACCGGGGGGCGTCTCCGAGGTCGGGCCGTCGGCCCAGTACTCTGCAACCACGCGGGCGTAGTCAGCAAGCTTCACGATGTTCGGCGCGTACGGCTCGTTGGTGACCGGGTTGAGACCGTAGCCGTTCATGACATAGCTGCCCAGGGGGCAGTTGTGCCAGACGGCGGGAGAGATGTCGATGAGCGGCGAATCCGTGGGGTCCATCAGCGAACTCTTCTGGATGACATCGACCGCGTCGAGCTTCATCTGCAAGGAGCCATGCACTGGCGGACCGCTTCCATCGACGGCGCTGAAATAGATCCCCGTGACGGGATCGCGATCGAAGGTCGTGAGTGCGAACGAGGTCACCGGGCCCCAGTGCGGGCAGAGCACGCCCTGAATCGACGCACCGACGATCTCTCCGTTCTGGAGA
The DNA here is from genome assembly GCA_019636735.1 of Phycisphaeraceae bacterium. Lineage (NCBI taxonomy): Bacteria > Pseudomonadati > Planctomycetota > Phycisphaerae > Phycisphaerales > Phycisphaeraceae > Phycisphaeraceae bacterium. The sequence continues at coordinate 42,333 of JAHBWY010000006.1, read as the reverse complement.
ATCAGGAAGTCGAAGGCGAGAGGCTGCCAGCGATTGGGCTGGAACATGTTGGTGCCGGGCACCTTGAAGGGCATCGGCGGGTTCTGTGGCGTGTAGCCATTGTTCGGTGCGTAGTTGCCGGCCTGGTTCGAGCCGTCGACATTGCCCTGAGCAATGATGATCGACGCGATGCGATTGCCGATCTCGGCGGGCGAGTTGCCGACCGTCGAGGTGAAGTTCTTGTCGTAGCCCAGCGCCGCGAAGGTCGCATCGATGTTCGCGTTGATCTGGACGATGTTCGGACCATTGCCCGCGACGAAACGATTCTTCAGGATTCGGTATGCAGCGAAGCTGATCGTCTCGTGCCGCGCGGCCTCGATGTCCTTCGCCGTGTGCTTCTCAAAGAAGAAGCGTCCGCGCGCGACCGGGTCGTAGGTCGCCCAGCCGTCGTAGACGGCCGAGGACATGTGGTAGAGGTTTCGAGCATGCACCGGTGGCCGAGGCGTGCTCAGCCGAATAGCGGCCAGAGTCTCCTCGTCCCACACGCGTGCGATGGTCCAGTTGGGATTGATGTCCGCCGCCACGATGGACGAGAAGAGACCCGCCACCACGATTCCAGCCAATTTCTTCATCACCTTCTCCACAGCTTTCAGTTGCTTGCGACGCCCACGACGAACGGCTCGCCAAACGCCGTGCCGGGACCCTCGAGTCCCTTGGCAACACACTGAGGAGCGTAATCGGGGACTCTCGGAAGTCAACAGACAACGCTTCGTCAATTCTCAAAGAGCCGGCCGCCGACGAGAACCTTGATCGCACGCCCGGTGACGCTCCAGCCATCGAAGGGGCAGTTCCGGCTCAGCGACTTGAATGAGGCCACATCGATGGTCCACTTCAGCGCCGGGTCGATAACCGTGATGTCAGCGGGTCCACCCACGGAGAGCGTGCCGAGGCCCATTCGATCGAGGCCGCACAATCGAGCGGGCTCGATGGTCATGAGGGCGATCAGGCGCGGCCACTCGATCAATCCAGTCTCAACGAGCGCTTTCGCATAGAGCGGCAATGCGCACTCGAGCCCGATGATTCCAAATGGCGCCGCGGCGAAGTCGCGCGCCTTTTCGCTCGAGGTGTGCGGCGCATGATCGGTGGCGAGCACGGTGATCGTGCCGTCCGCGACGCCCTTGCGGAGCGCCTCGACATCGGCGCTGCCGCGGAGCGGTGGATTCATCTTCGCCTGCGGGTTGTAGCCTTCGCAGGCGCTGTCGGTGAGGAGCAGATGGTGAGGGGACGCTTCGCCGGTCGCAGGCGCGCCTTCAGCGCGGGCTCGCCTGAGAATCTCCACGCTGTCACCGCACGAGAGATGCTGGCCGTGCCAGCGGCAGCCGATCTTGCGATTGAGCCGCAGATCACGCTCCACGATGAGGGACTCGGCGACACTCGGCCAGCCGGTGAGGCCGAGTTTGGCAGAGATGGCACCCGCGTGCATCACTGCGTCGCGCGTCAGCGACGGCTCCTGACAGTGCTGCATGAATGCGCGATCGACGCTGCGGCAGGTGAGGAGCACGCGATGCATGACGGCCGCTTCAGCCACGCAGTCGCCATCGTCAGTGAAGCCGACCGCACCGGCGCGGGCCATGGCGCCGATGGGGGCGAGAGCCTCGCCACGCCGACCGACGGTGGCAGCGCCAACGCAGAAGACACGAGCGAAGCCCGCTTCGCGCGCCCGCATCTGCACGAAGTCAACGAGGCTCGGGAGGTCGATCGCCGGCGCTGTGTTCGGCATGCAGCAGACCGTCGTGAATCCGCCGGCGACTGCCGCCTCGGCGCCCGAACGAATCGTCTCCTTGTACTCGGCACCCGGTTCACGAAGGTGAACATGCGGATCGATCAGGCCCGGTGCCACGAGGCAGCCGTCGCAATCAACCACTTGCGCGTCACTGTCGCGAAGTGGGGTGGTGCTGATGCGCTCGATCCGGTCGCCGACGACGAGGAGGTCGGCAGGGCCGTCCTGGCCGTGATTCGGGGCAATCACGCGCCCGCCTCGGAGCAAGACGCGTGGTGCTTCTGTCGACGGCATCGCCGCGGAATATAGCCGCGGATCGGCCGGCGAAGGCATCGGTCTGCGCCCCGGCTGTTGTCAGGGGACCATCAATGGCCAATGGAAAGGGCCCGCTCCGAAATCGGAGCGAGCCCTTCCTTCGATCATGCGTCCTGTCGGCCAGCGAGAACTGGCCGGAGGGCGTCAGTTCGTGGTGGTCTTGCCGGAGCAGCCGCTCTTGGACTTGCAGCAACCGCTCTTGGTGCCGCTGACGGCGCCGGGAGCAACCTCAGCCTTGTCGCCGCAGCCAGCCTTCGCCGCGCAGCAACCGCTCTTCGCGCCGCTGACCGCACCGGGCGAAGCGCTGTCGCCGCAGCCGGCCTTCGCCGCGCAGCAACCGCTCTTCTCGCCGCTGACCGCGCCGGGGGCGGCCGAGTCGCCACACGAGGCCTTCGCGCAGCAGCCAGCCTTGGTGCCGCTGACGGTACCGGGGCTCGCCTGCGAGGCGTTCGGGGTCGTGTTACAGGCGGCCATGGAGGCCAGCACGAGGCCAGCCGCGAACATGCAGAATCGCTTCATGAAATCACTCTCCTTCGAAGGGTTCCAAACTCGTGTTCCGAAACACAATGAGTGGCCAGTGCGCACTGGCCGTTGGCGATGATATCGGCTTGGGGCAGGCGGGATGCCACTTCTTCGGCAGATTCCGCGCTCTCGGTCGCGAGCCGTGCTCCTCGCACGCGCAGGCCTGCCAGAGCGCTCTTTCCCCCCGAAATCATCGAGAGATCTACCCTTTCTTCCGTGACAGGATCCATGCAAGAGCCCGCACCAGATCAGCCCCCCGGCGGTGGTTGTGACGATGGTGACACAGTCCGCGCACGGCTCCTCGCGCGGGCCCGGGAGCTCCCCAGGTGCCCGGGGGTCTACCTGTTGAAGGACGCTGAGGAGCGCGTCATCTATGTCGGCAAGGCGTCGTCGCTGCCGTCGCGCGTGTCGAGCTACTTCCAACAGAGCGCCGACCACGGGCTTCGCAAGGAACCCATGCTCGAGGCGATCCGAGACTTCGATGTCATCGAGTGTGAAGGGGAGTGGGAGGCGCTGCTGATGGAGGCGCGCCTCATCAAGGACCTGCGCCCCAGATTCAACGCGCGACTCACCGATGACAAGACCTTTCCCTATCTCGCGGTGACGATGCGGGACGACTTCCCTGGTGTGTTCGTGACGCGCGACCCGGCCAGCGAGCGCTTCAAGGGAGCCAGGATCTTCGGGCCGTTCACGAGCGTCGCCAGCCTGCGTCACGCGGTCCAGCTCCTCCAGCGCGTCTTCCAGTTCCGCACCTGTGAGCTGGAGATCCGCGAAGGTGATCCGCGCAACCGGAGCGTCCGGCCCTGCCTGCTTCACTCGATCGGGCAGTGCACGGCGCCGTGTGCTGATCGTGTCTCGCGCGAACGCTATCGACGGGACATCGACCGCTTCCTGCGCTTCTTCGAGAGCCGGCGAAGCGTGATGTTGCGCGAGCTGCGCCAGGAGATGGAGAAGGCGAGTGCCGCGCGGCGCTTCGAAGAGGCCGCCGTACTCCGCGACCAGATCACCGCGATCGAGAAGCTTGATGACCGCGAGCGCCGCCGCGGCGAGGTCGAGTACGACTGGCAGCCGGAGGTGACCTTCGTGGCGGGCGATCCGTCGGCGGGGGAGCGGAGCCTGCGCCGCACGCTGGGATTGGAGCAGCCGATCCGCTGCATGGAGGCCTTCGACATTGCGCATCTCGGCGGAGGCGAGACGGTCGCGAGCAAGGTGGCGTTTGTCGATGGCCGACCCTTCAAGGATGGGTACCGGCGCTTTCGCGTCCGCAGTGCCTCAAACGATGACTACCAGGCGCTGCGCGAAGTGGTCGGGCGCCGATACCGCGAAGCGGGTCGAGGTGAAGAGCTCTTTCCCGATCTGATCCTCATCGATGGAGGAGCGGGGCAACTTCGCGCGGCGCTCGATGCCTTCGAGGCGCTGGAGCAGCAGCCGCCGATGGTGATTGCCCTCGCGAAGAAGGACGAGCTCATTTTTGTGCAGCATGAGAGCGAGCCGATCCGGCTTGGCCGGGAGAACCCCGGCCTCAAGCTCTGTCAGGCCATCAGGGATGAAGCGCACCGATTCGCGAGGCACTATCACCATGTCCTGCGACGCCGCGCGGTCACCGGAGTTGATGCGCCGCTCATCGGGAGCGCACGGCGGCGCAAGAGAGCGCAGTCGAAGGCGGCGCCGTCCGGAGCCAGCGCCGCGGGCGAGTTGGCGGAGCGTCCACCGAATGAAGGCGATCCGCCGAGTGTCCCGGGACCGCCGCCGAAACACCGGCGTACGCCGAAGCCGCTGCGCACACCGAAGCGGAAGTCGATCGACGGAAGTGACGCGCCGTCGCAGGGCGAGCCCTCGTGAGGCCGCCGTTCCTGGTGTCGAGTGACGAGCAAGGCGTAGTCCTTCGGGTGAAGGTTGTGCCTCGAGCATCGCGCCGAGGTGCGGGCGGAGTCGTCGGCGATCGACTGAAGGTCCGCGTGCAGGAACCACCCGAGGATGGACGCGCCAATGAGGCGCTCGTCGAGGTGCTCGCCGACGCCCTCGGAGTGTCGCGCCGATCCATTCACATTCTGAGCGGCCATGCGTCCCCGGAGAAGCAGGTCAGGATTGAAGGCCTCGCGCCGGAGCGCCTCGAAGATATCGGATGAGCGCCGCGCGCTGACGACTTCACCCCGCAGGAGGATCGATCGCTGTCGGATTTGGTGTTTGGAAGTCGTGAGCGCGAATGTAGCATTGTCAATCCGCTTGGGGCGGGTACCCGGGGCCAAGTTGTTCTGACTCGTGAACCATCGACGACGCAAGAGATCCCGACAGCACGCCGCCGCCGAGGAGCATTCATCCGGTCGGGCGATGGCGGTCATGTCGCACCCGATGGTTCCCGGTGGAGCGCCGGAGATGATCGTCACGCCGGGCGACCTTGAGTCGTTTGTTGCGCACGCGCGGGGGCACCAGGTCCTCGCCTTCGACACCGAGTTCATCGGCGAGGAGAGCTTCCGTCCGCGGATCTGCCTCGTGCAGCTTGCGACTCCGGAGCGCGTGGCGCTCGTCGATCCCTTTGAGTTCGACTCGCTCGAGCCGATCTGGGAGTTGGTGGCCGACCCGGCGATGCTCACCGTGGTGCATGCGGGAGAGCAGGATGTGCAAGCGGTGCGCCTGGCGCTCGGCCGACAACCCGAGAGGCTGATTGACACGCAGATCGCTGCGGCGATGGTGGGCATGCCGTGGCCATGCAGTCTCGGCGCGATGGTTGAACAACTCGTCGGGCATCGACCCGCCAAGGCGCACACCTTCACCAACTGGGATGCGCGGCCGCTGACCCCGTCGCAACTTCGCTACGCCGCCGATGATGTGCGCTACTTGCCGCTGGCGTGGATGGAACTCGAGCGGGAACTCGATCGCCGGGGCCGGCGCGAGTGGGCCCTTCGCGAGAGCGAGGAGGTGCTGGCTGGAGATCTCGTCTTCGACCCGGCGCGACAGATCAAGCGGGCGGCGCGGGGTGAGTCGCTGAAGCCCACCGCGATGAGCACGCTGCGCGAGGTCATCCTGGTGCGGCATGCCCTTGCCGAGCGCGAGGATATGCCGCCGAGGGCGCTTCTCCCTGACGCGGTGGCGCTCGAACTTGCACGACGACGACCGGCGACGAAGGCACAACTGGGCTCGCTTCGCGGAGTTCCGAGAAAGATCGTGCAGGATCACGCGGATGAGATTCTCGCGGCCGTGGAGAGGGCGAAGACGCTTCCTCAGGCGAGTGGCGATCCGGCGGCCTTGCTGGAAGACGCCTCGGTTCGTGCGGAGATCGACGCCCTGTGGCTCGCGGCGCAGGCTCGCTGCCTGGCGCTCGACCTTGCCCCCGGGCTCCTCATGAGCCGCAGTGGATTCTCCGAGTGGTACGCGGCCCGCCTGGCGCGGATGGGTCGTGCCGCAGGGGGCAACCGAGGCAAGGTCGCATCTTCCGGTGATGGCGGCGCGGAGACCGACACCGCGCCATCGACGGGAGATCCACCGCTCTTTGCTGCCGGAGACTGGCGGCGCGAAGCCCTCGGCGACTGGATCGAGCGCTTCGTTGAAGGTCGCGAGCCGCTGCGCCTCTGCTGGCGAGGTGGGTTGCGCGATCTTCCGGAAGGTTCATCTGCCGAGGGGTGAGGCCGTCGGCGCGATCTCGGCAAAGCCGAGGTTCCAGAGCGGTCTCCTACACTGCGGTGATGCTGGTTCGATCGATCCGCCCTGAGAGTGCAGCGCCGCTGGCCATGGATGGAGTGAGCGGTGTCCGTATGGAGGTTCTGGTCGGACGCGCCGATGGCGCCCCGACCTTCTCGATGCGTCACTTTGTGGTCGAGCCGGGGGGGCACACTCCACACCACGCGCACAATTACGAGCACGAAGTGGTCATCCTCGAAGGCGAAGCCGAAGTACAGCACGGTGCCGAGGTGCACCGCGTCTCCGCGGGGTCGGCGCTCCTGATCGAGGCCAATCAGATGCATCAGTTCCGCAACACCGGACGCGATCCACTCCGGTTCCTGTGCTTCGTGCCGGTCACTTTCGACTGCGGCAAGCCCGTGCCCGGAAGTTGAGGCGGCCCTTCAGTCCAAAGTCACGGCGCGGTGCGGCGCGCCTTCCGGTGCGCTCAGGGACTCCGCCTTGCGGCTGTTCCCTGCGGAGTTGATGGTGCGCTCGCCCACTGGCGCAGGCGATCGGTGAAGGAGCGCAGCCACTCCTCTCCGGGCATTCGATAGGGCCGGAACTTCTCGAGCGTGCCCTGTTCCTCGCTGTAAAGCAGGGCTCGATTGGCCCCGAGTCGCGTCGCGGCCGGCGAGTCGATGAGCGTGCTTGAATCCGTTGAACTCAACTGGAAGAGGACGCGCTGGTCGAACTCGCGCAAACCCCCTCGATCGAGGCTGCGCTGGAGGCTGGCCAGAGTGTCGACCCAGGTGATCGTGTGGACGCCGACGGTCGGACCGTCGCGAAGAATCGAGGCGAGAAGCGAGGCCGTCGTCGGTGCCGCGTCGCCGCCGCCGAACCCGTAGTCATCGTCGCTGCGCCGCAGTGATCGGAAGCGGTGGAGCGCGTGAATCATGACGAAGAGCGCCGCCGGCTCACCATCGTCGGCCACGGTGCGTTGGGCGACCTCTTCGCCGATGCGGCGGATGGCCTGGTCGACCTCGCGGTAGGGAACGATCTCGATCGGGTGGGGCAACTCTCTGGCCACGCGCTCGAGGCCGCCGGCGAAGGGACCGTCCGCGGGGAGACCATCCATGATGATGAAGCGACTCCGCGCGGGAGCCATCTGCGCGGCGAGCGAGATGAGCGAGGAGATCATCACCGCGCTTGCGGCATCGTCCTGCTGGCCGACGACCACGGCGTTCGCGCCACTCTGGCGACGGAAGAGAAGCGAAGTCGGGTCCTTGATGCTGATCGCCTCTCCGAGCCACGCCGAGGGTGCGGCACCGGTCGGCGCCGGACACCATCCTGTGCCGTCGAGAGCGCGGCGCAGCAGCGGATTCGCCGCGAGATTGGCGGGAACATTGCCCTCGAAGACGATCGGTGGCGGGGGAGTGGGGCGTCCGTCGGCCCGTTGTCGAATCGCCTGCGTGCAGCGATCGAGCCAAGCATCGCGCTCCGAGTCGTTGAGCCAGACGATCTGGAAGGGTGAGTTCCCCTGGACCAATCCGCCTGCATCGTTGTAGATCGCTTCGCCCGGGCGCCCGAGCAGACGAGCGGCGGTGTTGTCATCGGAGAGGATGAGCTGCGCATCCGCTTCATTGCACTGGAGGGCAATGCGGACCGCCATCTGGCCCATGGTGGTGCGCGGCAGCGAGTAGGCGCCGCCAAGCGTCTGGGAGCCGAGAATGACATGCATGCCGAAGGCTCGACCCTGGCGGACGAGTCGGTCGAGCAGCAGCGAGGCCTCCTGCGCGACCTTGTCATCATCGATGAAGAGCTCCTGGAACTCATCGACGATGAGCAGAATGCGCGGCATCGGCTCCGGACGCCCAAGCGCTCGATAGCCACGCAGATCCTGGAGTCCGAGATCACGGAAGAGATCACCGCGCCGCTTCAACTCTCCGTCGAGTCCCTGAAGCACGCTCAAGCCGAACTCGCGATCGCTCTCGATGGCGATGGCCCGCGCATGGGGAAGAGCATGCTCCGCGTAGGTCTTGAACTCGACACCCTTCTTGAAGTCGATGAGATACATCTCGACCTCGTCGGGACCGAACCAGAGCGCGGTGTTCGTGATGAGCGCATGGAGCAGCGTCGACTTGCCGGAGCCGGTCTTGCCGGCAATCAGCACATGCTGCTTGGTGCCTTCGCCAAGGATGAGCGACTGGAGCTTGGTCGCACCGGTGCGACCGAGCGGCACGCGCAGGGTGGCCGCACACGACTCGCTCCAGAGGCGCTCCGGCTTCGGCGCAATCACTGAGAAGGGGACCTCCACGCGCCCCGCGTCAACGGCGGCTTCCCCGACGCGGCGCATGGTGGGAATGACCAGTTCCGGAGGCGGTGCCGGGTCGAGGCTGAGAGGCAGCGCTTCGAGTTCCGGTTCCATGAGTCGGAAGCGGTCTTCCCGCCACTCGAGGCGAAGAGCGTCGCGGCGGAGGAGCACCGGATCGGCAGTCGGCGGCAGCTCGCGGCGCAGATCACGCATGATGAGTGTGAAGACTCCGCAGCGGGCGCCTGAACTCACGATGCTGTTGAGTCGAGCCGCGGCGGGCTCGGTGAAGCTCGCGGGATAGTCCGCGACGACCAGGAAGCGATAGGGCTCGGCGAGTTCACCCGCCTGCTCGTTGTAGTCGCGGATGGTCGGGAACTCATCGCGCAGGTACTTCTGGATGACCGTCTCCATGTGCTCGGTCAGGTCGATGAGCTTCTGCTCAATGTGCCGCGGCTCTGTCCAGATGCGATCGCCAACGAGCTTCGCGCTCGAGTCGGCCAAGTGCATGAATCCCGCGAACGACTGGCCAAGCCCGACTGGATCGACGACCACCAGTTGCACCTTGCCCGGGGGAAGGCCGGTGAGCAGCCGCATCATCGTCGCCTGGAGCGTGGCGATCGCCTGATCCCGCCCCGGTGCATCGCACTCGATCAGCATCGAGGCTCGTTCAGGAATGGTCAGCGTGACCGGCCAGTCGAAGCGGGGCGGTCGCCCGTCGAGAGGCCACGCGAGTTCGGGCTGCTCCGGAAGCGCGTGGGGAATCGCCGCAAGATCGACCTTGAGCGCACCGAGCCGCGCCACCGGTGCGAAGGTGCGCGGTGGCGTCCACTGAGTCCACGAGGGGTCACTCCATCCCGGCGATCGGGCGTGATCGGCGGTCGCGAGGGCTTGGCTGACTTCGAGCGTCCGCTCCTGAAGCGCGCGCCAGGCCGCCACGGTCTCCTGCTCGTCTCGATCGGCGCGTGCATCGATCTCCGCGCGGCGGCTGGCCACCCGCGCCATCTCAGTCGCGTTCTCCCGATCCCGAAGGGCCGTCGCATCGGCGCTCTCCTGCTCATACTTCAATCGGGCCGCCGTCACCTCGCGATCTCTCGTGTCGGCGATGCGATGGCGGCGCGCCGGAATCTGCTCCTCGATCTGGCGCAGCGCATCGGCCTCAGTGGCCTGGATCTCGGCGAGGCGCGGCGCGAGCGCCGCCTGCGCCCGTGCGATCTCCCTGTCGCGCGTTTCGACCAGTTGCCGCTCGCGCTCGGCGCGCTCATTCGAGGCCTGTTCAAGAGCGAAGTCGGCGGCGGCACTGAAGGTGGCCATCGACTCGGCGACCGGCGCCCAGGCGTTCCGCACCTGGCGCCGAGCCACGACCCACAGGAGCGCGATGACGGCGACGAAGAGGAGCGTCGCGCCGAGCCCCGCGCCGACCAATGCGACGCCATCAGTGAATCCACGCCACGCGCCCACCGCGCCCACAGTGGCACCCACGAGGATCATCCACGGCACGAGCAGGATCGGTCCGCGGAAGAGCTTCGGAATGGGGAGCCCGCGCAGCACCGTCAATTGGTTCTGCGCGACGGCGAGCGCCGTCGTCATCGCCATCGAGGAATTGCGAATCGCCGATTCGCGCTGCGCCTCGGTCGGGGGAACCCGGGCGGGCACGCGCTGGCGGTAGCGCCGGATCAGCACCAGCGCCTGGTCCGCCACGCCCTGAAGCTCGCCGCGCCGGGTGGAGATCTCTTCGCGGGTGCGCTCGTAGTCGGTGCGCGGAGTGCCCTCCGCTCCCTCGTAAATGCTCTCGGCAAGCCAGATGGCCTCATCGTGCTGGCGCTGCGCCGCGGTGCGCGCCTCGTCGGCCATCGTGCGCGCCTTCTGGACGACCGTCTCACGCTTTCGCGCGAGCTTCATCATCTCCGCGGCGAAGGTCGCCTCCGCCTCGGCGATGGTCCGGTCCCTCGCAGATTTCGCTCCATGGGTCGATCGGGAGAAGGTCTCCTGAATCGCCGCCATGCGCTCCGCATGCGTGGTGTCGTTCACCTGGAGATCCCGCTGTCGCTGCGCGGCGATCTCCGCCAGGCGCGTCGAGCGAGCCTCGGACCCGGCGATGAGATCAACGAGCGCACGCCGCTCGAGGTTCAGTGCCTGTCGCTCCAGGGCCGCGGGGTCGTTCGTCTCCACGCTCGGATCGTAACAGGGTGGCGCGCGACTCTACCGGTCGTCACAGTCGCGGCGAGCGCGGGCGACGGTGTCGCGCATCTTGTCGAGTGCGCCACCGGCGATGCGCGCCGCGTCATCGAGCCGATTGAGGTAGTTCTCTTCGAAGGCGTGGCTCACCGGATCGTTCCAGCGATCCCGCACCTGGGCCCACTTGGTCCGAAGGTCCTTGATCGCAAGGTCCATTCTCATGCGTGCGCCGGCGACGCTCATGGGGAATTCTCCGAGTCAGAGGGTGAACGGGGGCGACCGGGTGAGGGAGCGGGGGGCGATGAGCCGCTGTCGCACTGGTCAGGCGCTTCGGAAGCGGCGTCGAACGGCTCCGGCACTTCGCCCTCATCGGTGGCAGCGTCCTCCTCGGCGACGGCCTCGGCCATGGCGTCGGCGGTGCGCGTCGTTCCCTGGCGGCGCATCTCCGAGATCATCTCCTGCGACTGCCGATCCCCGAGCAACGAGACGAGGTCCGGTGCCTCGACGCGCATGTACGCCTCGAGGTGCTGGAGCATGCGCGCGAGCAGCGTGACGGCGTGAGGCAGGTCGCGTTCGACGAAGCTTGTGAGCGGGGCCATGCCGGCCTTGAAGAGGATCTCCTCGCGCGAGATCTGAATCGCCCACCGCTTGGTCATCGCCATCTTGCGCTCACATAGGTCAAGTCGCGCCTTGGCGCGCTCGAGCGCCTTCTTCTCATCGACAACGGAGGGCTTCTGGTCCTTGCTGCTGGTGACCATCTGCTTGCGGTAGAGAGCGCTCTTGCAGAGGGCGACCAGTTCCTGTGCCTTGCGGGTCTGCCCCGTCCAGTAGCGGACCTGGTCGCGTTCGATCCAGACGCGCAAGCGGCCGATGTCCGAGTCGGCCTCATCAACGGCCAGGCGCAGCTCATCAAGCGCCTTGATCACCGCGGCGCGGAAACGGGCGAGTTCGTCGAGGTCAAGGACCTTCGCGGCTTCAGACATGGGGTGGTTCGAGCGGCGATGCCGTCGGCGGAAGAGCCACCGGCAGGCGAGCAGCCGGCGCGATCATCGCTGCTGGAGATAGGCCTCGATGCGATCGGCCTTGCGCATCAGGAATGGCGCGTGCACCTCTGCAGCTTTCACGAAGCGCTGAAGCACCTTGAGCGTGGCGTCGAACTCCTCGGCGAACTTCGCCTGCTCCTGATCCTTCCAGGTCTGGCTGAGGGTACCCATGCGCGCGCCGAGCGTGGACATCTGTTGCTGAATGTCGCCCACGAAGCGGCGGAGATCGGTCGCGAATCGGCGAAGTTCGACGGGGTCGACGACGGCCTTGGCCATGGCTGCTTCCTTGGTGGCGCCGGATGGTGCGCCGAAGTGTGAACCGGCGGAGTCCCTGACAGTCGCTCGTGCGAGCGAAGCGTCGCTCTGAAGGCGGGATTGCCCCGAGCGATTTCCTCAGGAGTGTACGCTTCGCGCATGCAGTTGGACGCGGTGAGCAGCCACGGCAAGATGCTGATTCGCGGAGTGTTGCAGGAGGCTGCGTCCGGGAAGCGCTTCGAAGTTCGGAACCCGGCGACCGATGAGGTTGTGGGCTCGGCCCCATCGGCGGGCAGGGAGGAGACGATCGCGGCGCTCGATGCCGCCGCGGCGGCGTTCCCGGAGTGGCGTGATCGCCCGGCGTCGGAGCGCGCCGCCGTCTTGCTGGCGCTCGCGCAGGGACTGCGCGCCGATCGGGAGCGCTTCGCGATGGTGATGACCGCGGAGCAGGGGAAGCCGCTCGCCGAGGCGCGCGGCGAGGTCGAGTACGCGGCGACCTTTCTCGAGTGGGCGGCGGAAGAGGGAAAGCGCCTCGGCGGAGAGATCATTCCCGCGAACAGCGCAGCGAAGCGCCTGCTGGTGCTCGCGCGGCCGGTGGGCGTGACCGCCGCCATCACGCCGTGGAACTTCCCGCTGGCCATGATCACGCGCAAGCTGGGTTCCGCGCTCGCCGTCGGGTGCACGCAGGTGGTCAAGCCTGCGGAGCAGACGCCGCTTTCGGCGCTGGCGCTCGGTGCGCTCGCGCGAGACGCGGGTGTCCCCCCCGGAGTGCTGAATGTCGTGACCGGCGAACCGGTGCCCATCGTCGAGGCGCTCTTCGCCCACCGGGTGCTGCGGAAGGTGAGTTTCACGGGCAGCACCGAAGTCGGGCGAGAATTGATGCGGCGCGCTGCCGATCGAGTGGTCCGACTCTCCCTCGAACTGGGAGGTCACGCGCCCTTCATCGTCTTCGCCGATGCGGACCTCGACCGCGCGGTGGCGGGGGCCATCGCGAGCAAGTTCCGCAATGCGGGTCAGACCTGCATCTGCGCGAATCGCTTTCTCGTGGAGCGCTCCGTGCATGATGCGTTCGTCGAACGGCTCGCTGCCGCGATGTCGTCGCTCACGGTCGGTCCGGGAGATGTCGACGGGATCTCGATCGGTCCGCTCATCGACGACGCCGCGATGCGGAAGGTCGAGGCGCATGTCACCGAGGCGCGCGACGGCGGCGCCCAGGTCGTGGTGGGCGGCCGGCGCGCGACACCGCGCGACCCGCGCGGTCGCTCGCTCGCCGATCGCTTCTTCGAACCGACGCTGCTCACCGGGGTTCGGCCCGGCATGCGCTGCACCATCGAAGAGACCTTCGGTCCAGTCGCGCCCGTGCAGGTCTTCGATTCGGAGGCGCAGGCGATCGAACTGGCGAACGACACGCCATACGGCCTGGCGGCCTATCTCTATACGGGGGATGTCGGTCGGCTCTGGCGCGTGGCGGAACGCCTCGACTTTGGCGTCATCGGCGCCAATGACGCGCTGCCGAGTACCGCGCAAGCGCCCTTTGGCGGCGTGAAGCAGTCGGGCTTCGGTCGCGAAGGTGGCCACCACGGCCTGCGCGAATACATCGACCTGCGCTACATCAGCCTCGGGCTCTGAGGGCTCGATCGACTTGAGCTTCGAACTCGAAGTCCCTCAGGGCGCTGGCCGACTCCCATGCCCCTTGCCGGGGGACAGCGCCGGGACATCTGCACCCGGGACGAGTTCGAGGTTGGACTCCCACCTCCCCACCGACAGGGGGCCGCGCCCATCGATCGGATGATCGGGAGAGACACCGTGGCGGATGGCGACAAGTGCGGATCCGACGGGGATCAACGCCATGGCGCGCCACGGAACTCCTGATCTCCCCCCTCGAAGAGGGGAGAACAGCAGTCACTGTCACACTCGTGGGGGCCGTCGACCTCGATCAGGTCTCGTCTTCGCCGGAGAGGAAGCTTGCAAGCCGCTGTCGTCGGACGGGGTGCTGGAGCTTCTTGAGGGCCTTGCTCTCCACCTGGCGCACGCGCTCGCGCGTGACCTTGAAGATGCGACCGACCTCTTCCAGCGTGTAGGTGTAGCCGTCGCCGATGCCGTAGCGGAGCTTCAGGATCTCCCGCTCGCGATAGGTGAGTGTCTTCAGCACATCGTTGATGCGCGAGCGAAGCATGTCGTTGGTGGCGGTTTCCGTCGGGCTCTCCTGGCGCTCGTCCTCGATGAAGTCGCCGAAGTGACTGTCTTCGCTCTCGCCGACGGGTCGATCGAGCGAAATCGGATGGCGGCTGATCTTCATGACCCGCCGCGTCTCCTCGATGGGCATCTTCGCCTTCACGGCGATCTCCTCGACGGTGGGCTCGCGACCGAGCTCCTGAAGGAGATGCTTCTGAATGTTCCGAAGCTTGCTCATCGTCTCGATCATGTGCACCGGAACGCGAATGGTCCGGGCATGGTCGGCGATGGCCCGCGTGATGGCCTGTCGAATCCACCAGGTGGCATAGGTGCTGAACTTGTAGCCACGCTTGTACTCGTACTTGTCGACCGCGCGCATCAGGCCGGTGTTGCCCTCCTGAATGATGTCGAGGAAGGGCAGGCCGCGGTTGCGATACTTCTTGGCGATCGAGACCACGAGTCGCAGGTTGCCGCCGGAAAGATCTCGCTTCGCCTGCTCGTACTCGCCGAAGACTCGGGCGATCGCCTGCATGCGGCGATCGAGATCTCCGGGCTCCTCGAGGACAAGATGGCGCATGCCGTCGAGTTCCTCCCGCATGACCACGAGGTCCTCGGGGTCGAAGCGCTCCGGATGCTTTTCCGCCTTCTGCATCGAGCGCTGGATCTCCTTGATCTTCTTGTTGATCGCGACCAGCTTGCGGTAGAGCGGCTGGATGCGCCCCGTGCGGAGACAACACTCCTCGAGAAGCGTCGCGATCTTGCGGCGACGCTTCAGAATCTCATCGCGCAGCGCCGCCTTCTTCGTCTCGGAGGTCTGCTTCGCATCGAGCGTCTCCCACGCCTCGCGATTGAGGTTGAGGAGTCGCACGACCGTCTCGGTGTTGTAGGGAATACGGGCCGCGATCTTGTCCTTGGCGTTCGCCTCCGCCGTCGAGATGCGCATCGTTCGGTCGAAGGGGAGTTGGCCGGCATGGACCTGGCGCAGAATCTCGATCGCCTGGTTCGCGGCGTAGTCGCTCTCGAGCACCATGCGACGGAAGATCATGCGGGTCGTCTCGATCTTCTTCGCGAGACGAATCTCCTCCTCGCGCGTGAGCAGCGGAATGGTGCCCATCTGCGTGAGGTACATGCGGATCGGATCGTCGATGCGCTTGCTGCCCTGTTCGGCGATGGCCTGCTCGACCGCCGCCTGCGCGTCGAGGTCGTCGAGGACATCCTCCTCCTCCGGCGGCTCCGGAAGCTGCGGATCGCGATGGTCCAACGGCGGCAGATCATCCGGCGGCATGACGACGCCGTCCTCCTCGATCATCGGAGGCTTCGGCACCTTGGCGGTCTTCTTCGGGTCGTCGCGCTGGAACTTCAGATTGGTCTGAAGGGGAGCCTCGAAGAGGCGCCACGAATTGCGCCGCACCTCGGGCATGTCGATCATGAGGATGCTGAGCTCGCGGAAGAGCTCGAGGAGTTCGTCCAGCCGATCAGGGTCGACGAACTCATCCGGAAGGCAGGTGTTGAGTTCCTCGTAACAGATCCAGGTGCGCTTCTGGCCTGCCTCCACGAGGTTGCGGAGGACGGGCGGGAGATCGGTGATCGAAAGGCTCAAGGCGGTGACTCCGGTTTGAACGACGAATGTGTGCTGCGGGAAGGGAGAATGCGAGGTCGAATTTTGGGCGACGACTATAGGCGCGCCCGGTTGAACGAAGAACCTCCGCCACCCGTTCGGGCGATGGCGGCGGGATTCGGACCAAGCCGGCGGAGCCTTTCAAGCTCGGCGACCAGCAGATCCGGCGTGAGCGGCGCGTCCGGAATCGGTCGCGCAGCATCCAGGGTCTCGCGTCGCAGGATGCGATCGAGGTCTGCGGCGGCCTCCTGGACCGCCTGATTGGGGCTCCGTTCGGAGCGGAACGCGGGGTCGAGACGCCTCGCCCCGATTGAAAAGAGGCTGGATGCGAGCGATTTGTCAACGCCGTTCTCGAGATCTGCGAGAACAGATTGCAGCGTGGGGGCGTTCCCGGACTCGATCCCGCGCCATAACGCGTCGACGATCTCCTGATGGCCGGGGCCCTCGAAGGCACTTGGGGCAAAGGCCTCGGTGATGGGGAGGGCGCCATCTTCAGTCGGAAGCGACTCCCCGGCGAGTTCCGGCGCCGCCAGCAGGAGCGCGAGCAGGTTCCGCTCCGCGTCCAAGCGAGCGCGCTGCCGCGCCGAGAGGGCCTCGCTGCGTTCCGCGCCTCCGCGCGGGGATGTCGGCGTCGCTCGAGGCGCATCGCCACGATCATCGGTCGTGTCCTCTCGGCCGACTTCGACGGCCGGGCTCGCGGGTGACGACATGACCGCGGGTCGCCCGGCGCCTGCAGGCTGTCCGATGGCCACTCGATCGGGTCGGCCGCTGACTGGCTTAGTGAGCGACGCGATCGCTCGCTCGAGTTCATCGATTCTCACGCCGGAGAGATCCGCGAGGCGCGAGAGGACCAGTTGCTTTCTGATGCCTGTCATGCGTCCGAGACCGAGGTCACTCAGGCGTCGAACCATCGCTTCAAGGCGCTGCTGGCGGCCGCTCAAGCCCGTGGCGAGGCGCCATTGCGACTCGAAGCGCCGCACCTGATAGGTGATAGCATCGACGGAGCCCTCGAGCGCTGCGCGGAAGCGCTCGGCGCCCTCCGGTTGCGAGAGGAGCTCATCGGGATCGAGCCCGTCGGGAAGCGTGCAGATGAGGACATCGACGGTCTCGGCGAAGAAGACTTCAACCGCACGATCGGCCGCGCGCTGGCCTGCTTCATCGCCGTCAAAGAGCAGGATGACGCGCTCCGCGAGTCGCTGGAGCATCCTGGCATGATCATGGGTGAGCGCGGTCCCGAGCGTGGCGACGGCGTGGTCGAACCCCGCGCCATGACACGCCATGCAATCGGTGTAGCCCTCGCAGACGAGGGCGACCCGCCGCTCGATGATCGATCGCTTCGCCAGATGAAGGCCGTAGAGGCTTCGCCCCTTGTGGAAGATGGCGCTCTCGGGGCTGTTCAGGTACTTGGGTTCGTCGTCGGGATTGATCTTGCGAGCGCCGAAGGCGATGGGAGCGCCGAGTTCATCACAGATCGGGAAGATGAGCCGATTGCGGAAGCCATCGATGGGTCCGCGCTGACCCTGTCGGATCAATCCGGCGGCTTCGAAGGCCGCACGCACGGGGGCCGACTCATCGGCGTCTGCAGACGAGGCCGACCCGCGCGATGATCCGCCGGCGCCACCGGCGTGTCGCGCAAGGCGCTCGACATGGCGCACGAAGTGATCCCAGCCATCGGGTGCTGCGCCGAGCGCGAAGCGCTCGACCATCTCGGGAGCGAGGCGCCGCTTCGTGAGCGCGTCGCGCGCGGGTGCCCCAAGCTTCTCATCACCGAGGGCATGGCGGAAGAAACGCTGCGCCAACTGATGAGCCCGGCGCAGCATCGTGCGACTGGACGCGGGGTCGCTGCTCGAAGCGTCGCGCTCCATGCGACGAAGTTCGATGCCCGCCCGTGATGCCAGCGTGCGCAGCGCCTCCGGAAACTCCATCCGGTGGTACTGCATCATGAAGTCGATGGCATTGCCCGCAGCCCCGCAGGCGAAGCACTTATAGAACGCGTTCCCCTTGTGGGTCACCACCGCCATGCTCGGCGTGCGATCGTCGTGGAAGGGACAGAGACCGACATGCTCGCGCCCCTTCGGGCGCAGGGCGACATGCTCGCCGATCAGGGCCACGAGGTCCGTGGCTTCCAGAACTCGATCTCGATCACTCTGCATGAACGGAACGCGAACGCCCTCTGAGGTCGGTGCCGTTGCACCGCCACTGTGATTCAACACACCCGCGACACGCGACCAGGGCTCAACCACACGCCGCGGGCGCCCTTGCCGCGACGGATGCTCCGGATGGACGATTCGAACACCGTGAGGGAGTCTGGATCGAGCGATGCAGCCGAGCGCCGGCGTTGCATCGTCAAGCCACACACCGCCCGAGGCGGTCGAAACGCTGTCGTCGCGGTAGGCAGTGGTTGCTCGAGTCCTGATCAGGCCAACCATGGCCCGCGGTGGTGGACAAACGAGCGGTGGGTTACCGCGAGGACGCGAAACAATAGTCCACGCGCGGCCCAAGTCAATCCTGAACCAGGCTGAAACGCTCGTCGGGTCAAAGTTCTGTCGATGCGTGCAGCCGCAATCTCTGCGCGATCAAGGGATGATCATCGCACGATCATGGCGTGATCATGGCGCACCGCAACGGCAGGGCCGACTCACCCCCGATTCCGACGAGCGTGACCGATCAATCCCGAGATTGGCCCGAGTTTTGCAGCGATCTTCAGGCGGTCTTGCCCGCGCCGTAGACATAGCGACGCCGCACGGGCTTCACGACCAGACCCTGTCGAATGGCTCGCGTCGACACCTTGATCCGCTTCGGGGCGCCATCGATGACGGCGCTGACGGTCTGGAGATTTGGCTTGAACTTCCGCTTCTTGACCGAGGTGGTCTTGATGCCGACGCCACCGAGGTACTTGGCCTTGCCGCGACGCTGAAGCTTGTTTCCAGAGGAGGTTCGGGCACCGGTGAAGTGGCAGACGCGAGGCATGGGGGGACTCCAGAGACCGTGAATCGAGCCGGGCAGGGTATCAGGACCCCTCGCGGTCATGCAAGCCCCTGGCCGGCTTGGAGTTTCGGTCGGCTGAACACGCCGCCTCGCCGGTCGCGGGAGATTCACCCGTCGGGGGGGCCATAGTGCGGGAGAGACGGGGATCAATGATCTCGACAACCGCTGCAATCTCGGCGGCGTCGGCGGTTCAATCGACCTCGGCCAGCCCCGCGGCATCGGCGAGGCTTGGCACATGCGTCAATGGCCGTGCATCACGGCACGAGACGGGTGCGACGAGCCTGCCTGCGAAGCTTCGCTCAGCCCGGCCAGCGCCAGCAGCTCGTTGAGCCGGTCGGCATCGTCGTCGTCGAATGAGGCGAGGTCGTGGCTGTCCACATCGAGCAAGCCCCAGGGCACACCGGATGCATCGAGGCAGGGAACGACCACTTCGCTCCGGTCACGCGGATCGCAGGCGATGTAGTTCACACCAAGATCGCGCACATCGCGGACCACGAGTGGGCGGCCCGTCCGCAGCGATCGACCACAGGCGCCGTGCAGTCCGATCGGAGAACAGGCGGGCTTCGGCGCCCGCGCGGCAAGCACGAGCTCCACAGCCTCGGTGATGTGATCCGGTGACGGAGTGCCCGTCGATGGCGCGGCAGCGCCCGAAACGGCAGTGCCCGATGCGGCAGCGCCCGACGCGCCGGTCGAGTCCGAGGTCGGCACCTCGACCGCCAGATAGAAGCCGATCCAACTCACGCCCGTCGGCGCAAGAACAGGCCACGCGACATCGATGAAGCGAGCCATGCGGAGTGCCCGATCAGCGGTCGTGCCGTCCCGCTCCGGCCTCGCGTCGCCTGCATCTCGCGCGAGTGGCGCGCGAAACGCCTCGGCGAGGCGCTCATACGCGGCGGCCCGCTCGGGAGTCATGCGGACTCGGCTCGTCGCCGCGCCACCTGATGCAAGCTGTGGCCATGCTCGACCGCGGCGCGATCAATGACATAGGTGACGCCGGTGTTGTCGACCTCGGGCAGGTGATACATCAGGTCAAGCATCAGCTCGTCCAAGACGGCTCGAAGTGCGCGGGCACCCGTCTGCCGCGCGAGGGCCTTCTCGGCGATCGCTTCAAGGGCGTCGGGCATGAACTCGAGGTCTGCGCCTTCGAGGCGGAAGAGGTGCCGGTATTGCTTGATGAGGGCGTTCCGCGGCTCAGTGAGGATCGAGACCATCGCCTCGACGGAGAGCGGCATGAGCGGGCAGAGGAGTGGCAGGCGCCCGATCAACTCGGGAATCATGCCGAACTCGAGGACATCCTCGGGCGTGATCTGCGCGAGCAGGTCGGCCACTTCCGCCTCGCGGCGAGGTGCTCGAGGACCATCGGCGCTGAAGCCGATCCGCTTGCGACCGAGTCGCTTGCGGATGATGTTGTCGATCCCCTCGAAGCTGCCGCCGCAGATGAAGAGGATGTGCGTCGTGTCCATCTGGATGTACTGCTGCTCGGGGTGCTTTCGGCCTCCCTGCGGCGGCACATTGGCGACGGTGCCTTCGAGCATCTTCAGGAGCGACTGCTGCACGCCTTCGCCGCTGACATCGCGCGTGATCGAGACATTGTGAGAGGTCTTGCCGATCTTGTCGATCTCGTCGATGTAGATGATGCCGCGCTGCGCACTCTCGAGATCGAAGTCGGCGGCCTGGAGAAGCTTGAGCAGAAGGTTCTCGACATCTTCGCCGACATAGCCGGCCTCGGTCAGCGTGGTCGCATCACCGATCGCGAAGGGGACATTGAGCACCCGCGCGAGCGTTCGCGCAAGCAGCGTCTTGCCCGTTCCAGTCGGACCGATGAGGAGCACATTGCTCTTGTCGAGTTCGACATCGACGCCCTCGGCATCGACCTGCGTCAGGCGCTTGTAGTGGTTGTGCACCGCCACGGAGAGCGTGCGCTTCGCGAGGTCCTGCCCGATCACATACTGATCGAGGAACTCCTTGACATGGCGAGGCGAGGGAATCTGGCTGAAGAGAGGCCGGCTTCCGGAAATGCGCCGCTTCTCCTGCTTGAAGATGTTCTGGCAGAGGTCCGTGCAGTTGGAGCAGATGTAGACATCGCTCGGGCCTTCCACCATCGGCCCGACTTCGCGACTCGTCTTGCCGCAGAAGGAGCAGGTCGTCACCTTGCGACCGCGGAAACCGCCGCCATCACCGCCCCCGGGTGGTGGGCCTCCTCCGCCCGAAGCGCCGCCTCCACCTCCCGACGGACCAGAGCCGCCACCTGCTCCGCCGCCCGGACCACCCGAAGAACCGGTCGTGCCTTGACCTCCGTTGGTCGCAGATGGTGAGCGGGGACTTGCGGGGCGCGACGGACGATCGGTCGGCGGCATCCAGGATCTCCAATGGGGGACCACGGCGGTTCTCCTTTGACCGCCAACTTCCAAGTGTACCGAGCGAGTCGCGCGCGTCCCGTTCAGAATCGATGCAGCGACCTTTACCGGACAGCAGGACCGTCACCACCGGCACGGAACGCCTTCCGCGCGCGGGCGATCACTTCCTGTCTCGCGCGCTCAAACTCCTCCTCGCTGAGTTCTCCGCGATCTCGAAGTTCCTTGAGATCGGCGAGCGTGAATCCGACCGGTCCCGCCGCGGCGGCCGAGTCGATCTTGCGACGGCTGATCATCATGATCACGCCTCCCGCAATCGCCACCAGGATGATGACGACCGCGTAGGGCAGGATCGTCATGAAGACATCGGAGGCGTTGGGTGTTCCGCCGGGAGCCGGGGTCGCCGCCATGATCGAGAGTGGGGTCACTCGGGCGATCCGGATTTGCCTCGGCCCTTGCCGGCCGCCTTCGAAGCTGCCTTTGCCTCCTTCGGGGCGGTGGCACCCTTGCGGGCCGCCTCAAGTTCGGCATTCCAGCTTGCGGCATCGACATCGGTGATGATCGCGCGGTCGATGATGCGGTCCGCAGTCTTCGCCTCGCGGATCGAGAGCGCCACATCGTTGATGCGGTTGGAGCGCTCGAGCTCAAGGCGGACCTGATCGGGGCGCATGTTGCGCGACATGGCGATCTGCGAGATGCGACCGTTCACTTCCGCCTCGCTGACCTCCACCTTGAAGTGCTCGGCGAGCCGCGCCAGGATGAAGAAGAGCTTCAGGCGACGACGGGTGTCATCCTCGCTGGCGCTGCGGAGCTCTGCCAATCGACGCTCCACTTCCTCTCCCTCCATGCCGCGATGGAGCATCTCCATGCGCATGATGTCGAGATTGCGCTGGACCTGCGCCTGCGAGAGCTTCTCGGGAAGATCGAAGTTCACTGCATCGACGAGATAGCGGAAGACCTGCTCGCGCATGGCGGCCCGCTGCTCGTTGTCGCGTCGCCGCTCGAGTCCGATTCGGATCTGCTCCCGGAGGTTCTCCGATGAGCCGAGGCCGAACTGCTCGGCGAGTGACTCCGGCGTGGCCGGTTCGATGCGCTCGGCCTCTCGGATCGTGAAGGCAATCTTCACCTTCGCGCCGCGCAGCTCCTCGCGCTCATGACCCATGGGTCCGGTCGTCTCGAAGATGAGTTCTTCGCCGACGGAGTGACCTTCAAGGCGCGGGCCAAGGTCCTCGAAGAGGAGACCGAGCAGCTGACCACGGCCCTGGTCCGCCACATCGGGGACCACCACGAGCGCCTCATTGCTCTCGAAGAAGACATCACTCGATTCGTTCAGGTTGACGACGACGCGACCGAGCAATCGATCGAGCGGCTGGAAGGGGCCGTCAATGCGGCTCGGCGTGCCGAAGCGGTACTGGTTGCGGCGCAGTTCCGCCTCGACATGCTCGGCGGTGACTTCCGCCGTGGGGCGACGAACGGGGACCTCTTCGAGCTTGGGAAGCTCGAACTCAGGAACCACTTCGACATCGACCGTGAAGGTGAGCGACTTGCCACGCGCGAGCGAAAGTTCCTTGGCGGCAGTCTCGAGCTCGGGCTGGGAGACGGGCTTCAGGCCCTTCTCTTCGAGCGCCTTGGAGTAGGCGTCGGCCAGGAGTTGCGACCGCGCCTCGTTCAGGAGCGCGGTTCCGAAGCGCTTCTCAAGGAGCGCCCGAGGCACCCGTCCACGGCGGAACCCCGGCACGGCAGCCTCCATCTGGAGCGCGCCGAAGCTCGTCTCGATGCGGTCATCGACATTCTCTGCGGGAATGGTGATGGTCAGACGCTTCCGCGCAGGTCCCGCGTCGGCAACATCAACGGTGGGCGTGAGGGTCGTGGTCTCGCTGTCGGCCATGAGAAAGTCGATCCGTTGGTGGGTGAATGGCGGCGCCACAGGGCGCCCGGCGTCGAAGCCACTTCGACGGGGAAACGAGTATAGCGATCGGCCGAGCCGACTCCGATCACCGCATGAGCAGCATTTCGGCGTAGGTCGGCAGGGGCCAGAGATCCGCTGGAACCACTCGCTCCAGTTCGTCGCAGAGACGCCGAACTTCGGCCATCACGGGGACGACCTTCTCATGCACATGGCGCATGTGCCGAGCGGTGTCATCGTCATCGTGCGCTTCGGCCTTCTCCAGTTGAGAGCAGGCGTTCCGCAGCGATGTGATGGTCGATGCGAGCGAGAGGAGTTCGCGGCGGGTGTCCTCGGCGTCGATCTCGGCACCTTCCGCGGCGGCGAGGGCATCGGCGAGCTCCGTCTGAGCGCGAAGCGCCGCAGGGAGGATCTGGCCCCGAACCATGCGGGCCATGGTGCGCGCCTCGATGCCGACGACGGTGACATAGAACTCCATGAGCACATCGTGTCGCGCCGCCAGCTCGCGCTTGGTGAGCACGCCGTACTTCGTGAAGAGGTCGATCGCCTTCTTCGAGCCGAAGACCGGCAGGGCGTCGGCAGTGCTGCGGAGATTCGGCAGGCCGCGCTTCTCCGCTTCCCTGTGCCACGCCTCGCTGTAGCCATCGCCATCGAAGCAGACGCGCCGGTGCTTCTTGACGACTTCCTTGAGGACCGCGCGGACGGCAGCTTCGAGCTTGGCCGGAGTGGAGTTGCGTCCCGCCTTCTTCTCAAGCTCGGTGGCGAGCACATCAAGGCTCTCGGCGACGATCGTGTTGAGGACCGTGTTCGGCCAGCCGACGCTGGCGCTTGAGCCGACAGCGCGGAACTCGAACTTGTTGCCGGTGAAGGCGAAGGGCGAGGTGCGGTTGCGATCGCTGGTGTGGCGCGGCAGATGAGGGAGCGTGTGGGCGCCGAGATCGAGCGTGCCACCCTTGAGCGTCTTCCGCGCGCTGCCATTCTCGAGCTGGTCGAGGATGTCCGTCAGCATCGAACCGAGGTAGATGGACATGATGGCAGGCGGTGCCTCATTCGCGCCGAGACGGTGATCGTTGGCCGCACTCGCGATCGACGCGCGGAGCAGGTCGGCGTAGACATCCACCGCGCGGATCACCGCGCAGAGGAAGACGAGGAACTGCATGTTCGAGTGCGTCTCGTCCCGCGGGTCGAGCAGGTTCACGCCGGTGCTCGTTGAGAGCGACCAGTTGTTGTGCTTGCCCGAGCCGTTGATGCCGGCGAAGGGCTTCTCATGCATGGCGCAGAAGAAGCCATGCTCGCGGGCCGTCATGCGGAGGACATGCATGGTCAGCATCTGGTGGTCGACCGCGATGTTCGCGTTCTCGAACATGGGGGCGATCTCGTACTGGCCCGGCGCCACCTCGTTGTGACGGGTCTTGACGGGCACGCCAAGTTCGAAGAGCCGAGCTTCGACATCGGCCATGAAGGCGATGACACGATCGGCGATGAAGCCGAAGTAGTGGTCGTCGAGCTGATGGCCCTTCGGTGCCGTGGCACCCATGAGCGTGCGGCCCGTGATGACGAGGTCGAGGCGCTTCTCAAAGAGCGATCGGTCGACGAGGAAGTACTCCTGCTCGCAGCCGAGCGTGGTGATGACACGGGTTACTCCGGCGTCGGCGTTGAAGAGCCGCAGAATGCGCATCGCCTGCGAACTCACGGCGTCGATCGAGCGCAGCAGCGGAGTCTTCTTGTCGAGCGCATCGCCGGTCCAGCTCACGAAGACCGTGGGAATGCAGAGCGTCACGACACCGCTGGGGTTCCGAAGAAGGAAGGCGGGACTGGTCGCATCCCAGATCGTGTAGCCGCGGGCTTCGTAGGTGTCTCGAATGCCGCCCGAGGGGAAGCTCGATGCGTCGGGCTCACCTTGAATGAGCTGATTGCCGGAGAGCGTCTCGATCGCGCCACCATCGGGCAGCGGTGAGAGGAACGCGTCGTGCTTCTCGGCAGTCATGCCCGTGAGCGGCTGGAACCAGTGGCAGTAGTGGGTCGCGCCATGCTCGATGGCCCAATCCTTCATCGCCACGGCGACGGTGTTGGCAATGGCGGGGTCGAGCGGAGAACCTTCATTGATCGTCTTCTGAAGCTTCTGATAGACATCGCCGGGAAGACGCTTCAGCATCGTGTCGCCGCTGAAGGTGAGCTGGCCGAAGATGTCACTGCCGCGCACGGGGGCGCCGGAGGGCGTGAGACGCGGGGAGGTCATGGCGGCGGAGTCCTTGGAGTTTGGCCGAGGGATGGTCATGGGGGTGGTGTCGGAGGCGTGCGAGCGGCGGTGCCTGGAACGTCGTGTTCCAGGCCGAATCAAACGGTTGAGTGTAGAGGAGGCGGATCGGCTGGCGGGGCCGATGAATTGCGTGCTTTCGCTGTGATTGCCACGGATCGACGATGGCGGGGGCTACCGGATCTCGAAGGCGACGCGGGGCGGGCCCTCGGCGTCACCCGCCTCGACATCGACGGTGATCCGCTCCTCCGATATTCCGTTCACCGTGATGAGTTCCCGGGCCACGGCCTCCGCCCGCGCTCGGGCGATCGCCTGCCACGCCTGGTCATCAATCTCGATGGAGTCGAGGAGCGCCCGCTCCATCGCTTCGACCGGCGGCCGCGAGCCCGACTTCGCTTCGACGGCGGTGCGCACTTCCGCAGGCAGAAGCGCATACGCGCGGGAGATCGCCGAACGACGGGCCTCACCCTGGATGGGCCCCGAAGTCTCACGACCCGCTGCGGCGCGAAGGCGGTCATCGAGACCCGCCGCACGAAGGGCCCCTTCGTCCGCGGAAGCGCCGGTGATGCCGACAACGCGCAGGGAGAGCGCCGGCCTTTCGTTGAGCGCCTTGGCCAGCATGTCGATGTCGGCGCTGCGCTCCGAGGTGAGTTCCGACGAGCCCGGCTCAAAGAGCACCATCGAGAGATCGCGGTCCCCGGCGCCGACCAGCGCGGCAAGCAGGGTGAATGGCGCCGTGGTCGCGCGAAGGATGAGATTCACGATGGCCTGCCAGATCACTCCGCCAAGTCTGAATGACGGATCCCGAAGGTCGCCCTCGAAGGGAACACTGACGGCGATGCGCTGGTCACCATCCCGAAGGAGATCGAGGCCGAGCTTCACGGGAAGATTGATCGCCTCGGGACTCGGCACGCTGCGACCGAGGAAGAAGCGATCAAGCGTGGCGTCGAGCGTGCCGCGAAGCTGCGCCTCGTGGATCGAGACCGGCATTTGCACTGCCAGTCGACCTGAGTCGATCTCATGTCCTACAAAGCGATTGGCGTAGGGGTCGTAGGGTTTGAGGGGGAGGCTCGACAGTGTGAACTGAATGTCGGTCTGGCGCGTGGGATCAACGGGATCGAGAGTTCCCCGAAGGTCGAAGCGGCCTGCTTCCTGAACGAGGCCCGTCATGGTGAGTTCGGCTGGCTCAGCGGCTCGTGTGCCGAGGCCATCGATCTCGGCATTCACCTCGCTCACGAGAAGCGTGGCGGCGGGTGAGGTCGAGAGGTCAACAAGGCGAAGGAAAGCGTCGGCAAGTTCGAGACGACGGATCAGGACCTCGGGCAGCGACGAGGTGTCGAGGCCGTGCTCGAAGGTCGTCGTGGCCGGTGCAGTGGGTTCAGGTGCACGCGTGCGGTCGTCGGCGATCGAAGGAGCGCTGCGCTCATCGGTCGCGCTCGACTCACCCTCGGCCATTGGACCGATGAGTGCACGAGCCAACTCCGCGCGAGCGCGCGTGATGACCACTTCGCCCACTTCGACACGAGGTCCGATCGAGACGAGATCGATGTGGCTCGCCCGCAGATGGCCGATCGACACTTGCGCGTCGTCGAAGCGCGGGGCTGCAAGGGCGAGTTCGCGGCCCGTGACTTCACCGGCGGCGACGAGCAACGGCATGGGCTCGGCCGATGGCGCGGCGCTTGAACCTCTCGATGGCAGAGCGCGCGTGGCCTGAGCGCCGGGGGCATCCGAAGTTGAACGCTCGCGCAGGGCATCGACCGCAGCGCCGCGCTCGATCGCGGCAACACCGGCATAGGTGAGCTCCTCGGCGCCCGCCGTGAGTGCGCCAAACTCGGTTCCCTCGGCGCTCGCCTGGGCGCGAACCGCGGTCAGCGCACCCTCGCTTCGCGCGCTCGCAGTTCCATCGGGAGAGGACGAGGCCATCACGACCCCGGCATAGCGAAGGGCGCCACACTCGACCCGGGCGACTCCGGCGGGCGCGAGCGGCGTTTCCGCGGAGACCTGCTCGAAGTCGAATCGGCCGATCCACTCGAGGTGCGCACTGCCGTCCGTGACGCGGCGGAGCGTGCTGTTCCCGTCGAGCTTGAAGGAACTCATGGTGGCCGAGCGATCGCCGCCATCCTGCCGCACGGTTCCGGCGGCAGCGGTCGCATGAATCAACCCTTCGGAGGTGACTCGGAGCGGATCGCTCTCGCCTTCACCGGCGACCACGCGAAGGGCGCCATCCCACTTGAAGGTTGCAAGCTGTGCGGCCGCGTTGAGATCGCTGCGCTCGGCTCGGGCGGCAAGCGCTTTGGTGCTGAATGCTCCACTCCAAGCCGCCTCGGATCGAACTTGATTGACGAGGTGAATCGACGCCTGGCCCTTGGCGGTGGCCCCTTCAAGCGAGGTCTCCGCCTTCAGGTCGGGCAGGGGCACGCCGAGTGAGAGGCCCTCCAGATGGGCCTCGCCATCCCAC
This sequence comes from Phycisphaeraceae bacterium, assembly GCA_019636735.1. Taxonomy (NCBI): domain Bacteria; kingdom Pseudomonadati; phylum Planctomycetota; class Phycisphaerae; order Phycisphaerales; family Phycisphaeraceae; species Phycisphaeraceae bacterium. The sequence continues at coordinate 14,597 of JAHBWY010000006.1, read as the reverse complement.
GACGCGTTCACCGACTCATCCCCTTGCAGTAGTGCGGTGATGTGTCCATCGGCTGCGATCGCCTGGAGCGCCAGCAGGGGTTGACGCTCGGCGAAACTCAACTCAAGCTGGCGCAACAGCGCCGCTCCGCGCCAGTCAACGGAAATGGTGTCGGCGGCCAGATCAACGCTCGCCACGACGCGGCCCGCCACTCGGGCGACACCATCGGTGAGTTCCGTGGGGGGCAGATCCTGAAGGAATTGCGGCGGCAGATAGGGGGCGAAAGGTGTGAGGTCGATCTCATCGGCATCGACCTGCACCTCGACCTTGGCGCTCAGCGGGCGAAGCATTCCTTCGAGACGGAGCGCGCCGTTCGTCCCCAGCACGCCTTCAAGAAAGAACGGTGCCGCCAACTCCTGCGCGCTTCGAATCGGCCCTGCGTCAAGTCGAGCGCGGCGCAGCGTCGTCTCGACGACCCGTCGTGGGGAGCGATCGATGTAGGAGACCACCTGATCGTGCAGAGCAAGACTCTTGAGATCGATGGTCCACTCTCCGGTCGCGCCGCGCACAATCGCGTTCACCGCGGCGGCGACGCGTTCGACCGGGAATTCGGTGAGGTCGGCACCTTGATCGTCGTCGCGTCCGTGCATTTCCTCGAGGGCTGCAAGCCCCTCCCGATCGGCCCACGGGAAGAGTCGGAGAATGGCCGGTCGGCCATCCTCGGCGCGAACCAGGTGGAGCGTTGAGTTCAAGAGGCGGAGCGAGCGGATGTTTGCGGTGCGAGCGACAAGATCCAGATCGGCGTCGGTCAGGGTCAGGCGAGGTGACTCGATGAGCAGGTCCCGGCCATCGAGGATCCGGAGCCGCTCGAGTGTGGCCATGGGAATGGACGCGCGAAGCACGGCGGGGCGATCGGTGGGAGCCGCTTCGTAGCGCAGGCGAGCGTTCAAAAGTCCGTCGACGATCGTTGCCGAGGTGGCACGGGCGAGGTAGGGCATGAGCGGCGCGATCGGGAAACCCTCGATCGTCACTTCGCCGCGCGCCGTCGGTGGATCGACCGTGAATGAGCCCTCCCAGCGCGCGGTGGCCCCGTTGGTTGATCTCGCCGTCAGAAGGTGGCCGCTTCGTCGGTGAGGTCGGAGGTCGAGCGAGCCGAAATCGAAGTTGATGTCCGACCATGACGCCTCGAACACTTCGCCTCGCGAGCGATCGGTGAAGCGGGCCGACGCTGCGCGGACTTCGCCGCGCGCGATGCGCAGGTGGGGAATCCTCGAGATCAGCGGCTTCGGCTCAGCGGAGGTCGCCGCTCCGGGAGTCACGAGCGCCCGCAGAAGATCGACATCACCTTCCTCATCGATCACCACCGAGAGAGAGGGGCGCTCGATGATCAGCTCGCGCACGCACCAGCTTGCCGTGAGCACACTCCAGATGGGGGAGACTCCGCAGCGAAGTGCGTCGAACTCAAGAAGCGTCGTGCCCTCGGGTGAGGTGAGGCGTCCGCGGCCAAGGTTGAGCGTCAGGCTCAGCGGATTGAAGGCAATCTCCGCCACTTCGAGCGTGCCCGGAATCGCTCCATTGATCGCGGGCAGGACCCAGCGATTCGCCGCCCAGGGGACGCCGAGGAAGCCGCCGGGAAGATAGATGACCATGAACGCCACAAGCGCAACGATGAGCCATCGGAGCCGGCGCCTTCGCCTGCCGGTGACTTGTGGTGCACCCCTCGCTTCCGCGGAGTTCATCCGATGATGGTACGCCGACGCGTCAGGTAGTCCCAAACCACGAAGCGGTCGAGCTCCCGCCCGCCGGTGAAGAAGACGCGGCCACCCGTCGACTCGGCGATGCGATAGGCGAAGCCGACATCATCTTCATCCTGCGACCACGAGGGCAGCAGCATCACATTGAGCGTGATTCCGTCACGCCGACACATCTGCGCTTCGCGCATCGTGGCCGCTTCGGTGCGAGGATCGGGGGGATAGAGCATGAAGAGGTTCGACCCCTCCATGTGCGCCGTGGGCAGGCCGTCGGTGAGCAGAATGATCTGACGATTGGGGGTTGGTTGGGCCGCGAGGAAGTGGCGGGAGAGTTGAAGAGCCCGCTGGATGTTCGTGAAGTGAAGGGGGAGATCCATCTCGCCGAGGCGCGGATCGGCGAGATCGGCGCGGAGCCGAACGACCGGCCGCGAGATCGAGACCGGCTTGGGCATCAGGGAGGCGAGGTCGGCGCTGCGGACAGGTTTCGCGAGCGTGTACATCTCGACGAAGAAGAGAGAGTCGCCCGGGTACTCGCGACGAATGAGTCCGTCGAGCGCAAGCGCCATCCGCTTGCAGGAGACATATTGCCCTCCGTAGCGCATGGATCCTGACATGTCGAGAATGACCGCCGTTGCGCAGCGTGGAGTCCGACGGCTCTTGAAGATCCGGAGATCTTCGGGGGTCAGGGTCAGCGGCGCTTCCGATGCGTCGGCCCCCGGGGCGCCCGCCGCGTCGGCCGCGCGGCGCAGCAGCGCGTTCGTGATCGACTCGGCCGCGTCGAGCCCGCTCAGCGGGTCGCCGAAGTTCCATGGGCGTGTCGTGGGCAGCTCGACTTCGCCTTCGAGGGCCTGCACACCCTCATGGCGACCGCTGCGGCCCGCTGAGAGGCCGTTGAAGATCTCCTGAAGCAGACGCGTCTGGTAGAGACGCATCGCCCTCGGCGTCAGCGACCAGCCCTGCGCCGAGCGCTCGATGCCCTGGGCGTGGGCCAGTTGCTCGATCATCTCCTGCACCCGGCGCTCAATGTCGCGCAGCCCCTCGATCTCCTCAGGTGGCGCGAACTGTTCAAGCGCCTCGAGGTCGATGAGCGCGATCCTCGCGTGTTTGAGCGCTTCACGAAGTTGCTCGATGAGGCGCTCGATTGTTTCAAGCTCCTCCTTGAGCCGCAGCGCCTCTTCGATCGAGAGCGGCGCTCGCCCTGTGAACACCCAGCGGGAGGCGAGCGCCTCGACCTGGAAGCGGTCGCCCAGTCGCTCCACGAGGTGGACGAGCTGGCGCGCGAAGGGTGACTGCTCGTCGACCTCGTACCAGAGACGCTCGAGGTCGCGCAACTGGCCTTCGCGGACTTCTCGTTCGAAGCGGGAAGCGAGTTTGGGTGGTGGGGTCATCGATGCCGCGAGGGTGCGGAAGGCCTCATCGGCGCGGCGCCGCACGGAGTCGCTCTCCCAGGTGGCCAGGATCTTCGCGCGGCGCTCTTCGAGCAAGGCCAGCAACGACTCGATGCTCGGTCCGAAGCCCTTGATTTGCGAGGGATCGATCGTCACCGCTCGAGCGAGCTCTTCGGGAGTGAGTCGGCGCAGCGAGCCATGGTGAAGCATGTGCTCGAAGGCGGCCCCGGCGATGTCCGGCGGCGCACTCCGCGGCGGAGGGAAGTTGACCGGGTCGTATCCGAGGTACGCGTGAATGACACCACCGAGCGTCGATCGAGCGGGGTCGGGGTTTGCCGGCGATGGTTGGCGCGGCGGCTCCGACATCAGGAGACCTCGTAGACGATGCGCCCGTGCGACTGCGAGCGGGAGATGCGGTCGGTCGCGTGCAACCCGGCGAGCACGAACTCGACGCAGCTCGCTCGCACGGCCGGATCGCCGGCGACATTGACCTCAAAGGCCTTCTCCCACGCGGGAGGAACGCGGCTCAAGCGCTCCGCATAGTGCTGCGAGGGAAGCTGGTCGCCGACCTCGATCCGCACGCCCTTCGCGAAGATGTCGGCGATCTCCTCGAGCCCGTGTTCGTCGCAGTACTCGGTGAAGACGACGCCGATCGCCTCGGCCACGATCGCATCGATGATCTGTCGTTCTGTCATCTGATGCGTGCCCATGAGGTCGAGTTCGAGCTTGCCGAGCGCCGAAGCGTGCAGGTGGGCGAGATCGCTTACGCGCGGCACGGCGGGGCGCTCACCGAGCTGAATGCCGCGACGCCTGGCGCTCGCCACCATCGTGCGCCAGTTGGCCGCACTGAAGCGGGCGCTCACGCCACTCGCCTGATCGACATGGGGGCTCCTCCGCGCCGCCACGCTGATCGCCTCGATGATCTCCTCCATGAAAGGCGGCACGACCACCGGGAAGTCGCCACCGAGATCAACGCCCGCTTCCTGCCGCGTGATCCTGATGCCGTCGCTTCGCTCTCGCGGGTAGTGGGTGACGATGGTTGAACCGATCCGGTCCTTGAGCTGCGGAATGACCTTGCCCGACCGGTTGTAGGTGGCGGGATTTGCGCTGAAGAGGATCATCACATCGAGATCGAAGCGAACCGGGTGGCCTCGAATCTGCACATCGCGCTCTTCAAGCACATTGAAGAGGCCGACCTGGACCGAGTCATCCAGATCCGGCAGCTCGTTCATGGCGAAGATGCCGCGATGCATGCGCGGAATCAGGCCGAAGTGGAGCGCCTCTTCCGCGCCGAGCGAACGACCCGCAACCAGCTTTGAAGGGTCGATTTCCCCGATCACATCGGCGAAGCGCGTCCCCGGTGCCAGGCGCTCGGCGTAACGCTCGCTTCGATGCCACCACGCGATCGGCACCTTCTCCGCGGGCGTCTCCGCGAGAAAGCGCTTCGCCATGGCAGTGATAGGTCGCGTGGGATCCTCGTGAACGGGACACTCGGGCAGCTCGACATAGGGCAGCCACTCATCAAGAAGGCGCGGAAGGAGCCGCATGAGCCGGCTCTTCGCCTGACCCTTCTCGCCGAGGAAGAGCATGTCGTGACCCGCGAGAATCGCGTTGGCCACCTCGGGCAGAACCGTGTCGTCGTAACCGACGATGCCGGGGAAGAGCTCCTCTCCGATGGCGAGGGCTCGCTCGAAGTTGGATCGAAGCTCATCCTTGACCCGACGGGACACCCAGCCGCTTGCGCGCAGCTCGGCCAGAGTTCGAACGGCAGGTGGTTGGCTGGGCATGGCGCAGGGCGAGTCCGGCACCCGCCGGTCACTCGTGAGGGTAGGTTGGGGCGCAGTCACTCCAGCGGAGCATTTCGCGGCGCGTCCCTGACTGGATGCTGCGGAGGCGAAGGTCGGTCCCCTCCGGTCGGAGCCCCAAGCGCGGATGCCTCCTTTGGCGGCGCGCCCCGGGGGCCATCGGCATGTCGCTCCTCTTTGAGGCTCCCGAATCCGCTCGGTGCGAGCCAGCCCTTGCGATAGAAGTAGATGAGGAGCCCCGCGGCGAATGCCGCCATCATCAGGAGCGCCATCGGATAGCCGAAGGCCCAATGAAGCTCCGGCATGAACTCGAAATTCATTCCGTAGATGCCGGCGATCCAGCTCAGGGGCAGGAAGATGGTCGCGATGATGGTCAGGAACTTGTTGACCTCGCTCTGCCTGGCGGAGATGGCGCTCAGGTGAATCTCGATCAGGTCGCTGGCCATTGCACGATCGGTTTCGATGATGTCCATGAGCCGCACGACATGGTCGTGAGCATCGCGGATGAAGAGGCGGAGTTCCGGGGCGAAGACCGTGTCGAGGGAGATCATGGTCGTCGCGGCATCTCGCATAGGCCAGATGGCTCGACGAAGCCGCGCGAGCTGTCGCTTGATGACGCGCATGTCAACGATCTGGCGATGATCCGGGCGTTCGAGCACCCGGTGTTCGAGCGCATCCAGCCGATCGCCGAGCTGCTCCACGATGGGAAAGTACCCGTCGATCACGGCATCGATGAGCGCGTAGGCGAGATACGCCGCGGGACTGCGCCGCACCCGCCCGCGACCGAATCGGATCCGGTCCCGAATGCCGCCGAGGCAATCGCCGGGAGATGATTCCTGGAAGGTCACCACCCATTGACGACCGAGAAAGAGTGAGAGCTGCTCGGTGTTGAACTCATCGCCGCTGCGCGGCATCGGCATGACGATGAAGGTGATCTCACCATAGGGTTCCACCTTGGCGCGCTGCGAGGTGTCCACGACATCCTCCATCGCCAGCGGATGGAGTCCGAAGTGGTCGGCGATCATGGTCAGGGCTGCGGCATCCCCGAGGCCCTCGACATCGACCCAGATGATGGGCCACTTCTCGGCAAGCCGGGTCAGCGCGGCCCGGTCCGCCGAGGGGAGTTCCTCGAAGCCTTCGGGCGAAAAACCAAAGGCGCGGATTCGCGTGGGACCCGCCTCGGGGTCGACCGAGAGCGTCCCGGGCGGAAGCCCGGGCGTCGGAAGTGCACGCGGTCGACGACGACGACGGCTCACGGATTGAAGACTACCTTCGCGGGAGTGCGGGCACGGCAGGGGCGGGGCGCAGCCTCACTCCCCGAGATCGAGAAACTCGAGCGCGTCCGACGCAGGGTCGAGGAGCGCCACCGAGTAGACGGGCGCCCGGTGCAGCGCGCCAGGGTTGATGATGCGTGTGCCCTCGCGCCGCTCATCGCGCCGCTGGTGGGTGTGTCCGTGAACGAAGTAGTCGATTCCCCGCCAATCCCGAAGGCTGGACCCGAGATGGCCATGGGTGAAGGCAATCGTCTTGCCATCGACCGAGAGCTGACCCAGCGGATGGGCAACCGTCAGGCCAATTGAGGCTGCATATCGGCCGAGGGAGATTTCGTCATCGTTGTTGCCGAAGACAACATGCGCGGTCAACCCCGCAAGCTGGTCGAGAACCTCTTCGGTCTCGATGTCACCCATATGGAGCAGGATGTCCGCACCGCGACCGACCAGCAGGCGGACCGCGTCTCTCGTTCGGGCGGCTCGGCCATGACTATCTGAGAGAAGTCCGACGCGCATCCGCGAGGAGGGTAGCCTTGGGGAGTCATGCAGAAGGGTCCACTGAAAGTTCTTGACGGCGGTCACGGCTCGGCGACGCAGACGGGCGTCGACGATCGCCGGGCGTCCGCTGACGGTCAGGTCGTCGTCACCCGCTTTGCGCCGAGTCCGTCAGGTCACCTCCATGTCGGCGGTGCGAGAACCGCGCTCTTCTGCTGGGCCTACGCCCGGGGGCGCGGCGGGAAGTTCATTCTTCGAATCGAGGACACCGATCAGAAGCGCTCAAGCGACGCAGCGAGCATTGCCTTCCTTCAGGACTTGGCGTGGCTCGGCGTTGATTGGGACGAAGGCCCCGTCTTCGACCAATCCGGCGGCGGCGACCATGGACCATACTTCCAGGCGCAGCGGCTGGAGATCTACCAGCGCTACCTCGATCAGCTTCTGCGCAGCGGGCGTGCCTACTACGCCTTCGACACCGCCGAGGAGCTTGAGTCGCATCGTCGCGACGCCAAGGCGAGGAACATTCCCTATCGCTACGACGGCAGCGCGGCCCGATCGCTGTCGTCATCAGAAGTCGAGAGCCGCCTCAAGGCGGGCATGCCTGCGGTCATCCGCTTCGCCGCGCCGCAGGGCGAGGTGGTGATCCGCGACGCCGTCCTCGGCGACGCCACTCTGCCCCCCGGCGAGATCGATGACTTCGTGATCCGCAAGGCCGACGGCTTCCCGACCTACCACTTCGCTGTGGTGGTCGACGATGAATTGATGGGCGTGACCCATGTGCTGCGAGCGCAGGAGCACTTCAACAACACGGCGCGGCACATGCTCCTTCAGGATGCCCTCGGGTTTCGGCGTCCGGTCTATGGCCACCTGCCGCTGATCTTCAACCCCGATGGCTCGAAGATGAGCAAGCGCGACAAGGACAAGGTGCTTCGCAAGGCGGTGCAGGAACGCGGCCTTCGCGAACTCCCCGCCGTGCCGCCGGGGCCCGAGGCGGCGGCGATCTCCGCGGCCATGCCGAGTCAGGAGCAGTTCACAAAGTGGCTCGCCGACAAGACTGTGCAGCTTCCCGTGGGCCAGTCCACGGCGCTCGCGACCGCCCTTGGTGTGAATCTCCCGGAGATCAATGTCGATGACTTCCGTCGCTCGGGCTATCTGCCCGGAGTCCTCTGCAACTTCCTGGCGCTCAACGGCTGGAGTCCGGGCAACGATCTGGAGAAGTTCGATCTCGAGTTCCTCATCGGTCACTTCGATCTCGACAGGGTGCTCAAGACCCCGGCGAAGTTCGATCGCGCCAAGCTCCTTGCATTCAACCTCGACGCCATTCAGGCCCTCTCGCCGCAGGAGTTCGAGCGGCTGGCGCGCGATCACGGCGAGCGAGAGCACCCCGCCTTCATGGTGCGACTGACCAGCGAACAGTTCTCCGCGCTGGCCGAGGCGAGTCGTGCGCGCAGCAAGACGCTCGATGATCTCTTTCGTGCCAATCGCTTCCTGGTCATTCCCGACGAAGCACTCGAGTTCGACTCAAAGGCTGTCTCGAAGGTGCTTGATGCGAAGGGTGTCGCGCACCTCGAGCAACTGAAGACGCGGCTCGAAGAGTGTGCCTCGTGGACGGCGTCTGACCTCGAAGCCGTGGTGAAGGCGTATGCGGAGCGCCATGCCGAGGGGCGTCTCGGCGATGTCGCCCAGCCGCTTCGCGTGGCGGTGAGCGGCGGTACGGTGAGTCCGCCGATCTTCGACACCCTGGCCATCCTCGGGCGGGCGAGCACCCTCACCCGAATCGCCCGCGCGCTTGACCGAGTGACTTCAGGTGCCTCGGGCTGACCGGATCCACGCCACCCCGGCTCCGTCACGAACGCTTGCCACTGGTCTCTCGGGGTGTGGCGCGTTACACTTCCTGCCCTCGGACCGTTGGCGCAGTTGGCTAGCGCGCCTGCATGACACGCAGGAGGTCACTGGTTCAAGTCCAGTACGGTCCATGATGAACATTCACCTGCTGGCGGCTGTGGTCAACCTCGCCTTCGGAAGCGCGATGGCGGATCCACCGCTTCGGGCGCCGGGACCTCCCCATTCGCCTGCTGTGAACGCTCCGGCTGAGGAGAGCGCCATGAACGAGTTGACCGACAAGGAGCGGGCCGACGGTTGGGTTCTGCTCTTTGACGGCAAGGATGCATCGCAGCACTTCCGCGGATTCCGCAAGGAGTCGCTGCCCGACGGCTGGCAGGTCGTCGATGGGACGCTCGTGCGCAAGGGGCCGGGCGGAGACATCGTCACGCGCGAGACTTACAAGGACTTCGAGTTTGTCTGCGAGTGGAAGGTGGGGCCTGCCGGCAACTCGGGCGTCATGTGGCATGTCGGCGAGGAGAAGAACTACCCCTGGGAGACCGGGCCCGAGATGCAGATCCTCGACGACGCGGGCCATGTCGACGGGCGGACGCCATACACCTCGGCGGGCGCGTGCTATGCCCTCTACCCCGCGCCCGAGGGCGCGGTGAAGCCCGCGGGGGAGTGGAATCGTGCGCGAATCCTCGTCCAGGGCAGCAAGGTTGAACTCTGGCTCAATGGCGTGCAGACGGCCACCTTCGATACCTCGAGCGATGACTGGAAGGAGCGCATCGCCAAGAGCAAGTTCAAGGACATGCCCGCCTTTGCCACGAAAGATTCGGGGCACATCGCGCTTCAAGATCACGGCGACGAGGTCGCCTTCAGGAACATCAAGATCCGTCCGATCCGGTGAGTGATGGTGGCGCCGAGGCTGGGCTGAGTGGCGCGGCACCGTCGGCGCCGAACGAGGTTCCGATCCCCTCATTCGGACCCGAGCGCATGGCGCTCTATGAGCGCGCGACGGAGAAACTCGGTCCCCGCGAGTGGCTGGTGAAGGCCCTCGACCAACATTCGATCACGCGAGCTTCTGGCGGCCGGATTGACGTCCTTCATGCCCTCGATCTCGGCTGCGGTCTCGGGCAGGAAGCGGAGTTCCTCCTTTCGAGCGGCTGGCGCGTCGTCGCGACCGATGCGAGTGCGAGAATGCTGGCCGCGACCCGGGCCCGGGCGGAACGGCTCGCGGCCCTCGATCGTCTGGAGTTGGTGCACGCTCCATTTGAGAACACGCCGCTCCCCGTTGCGGCGTTCCACCTGGTGCACGCCGGCTTTGCACTGCCCTTCTGCCCGGAGCATCACTTCGAGGCGCTCTGGGCGCGCCTGGCCGCGTCGCTTGCTCCCGGCGGTCTCTTCGTCGGCCAGCTCTTTGGACCGCGCGACCAGTTCGTGGTGGAGAGTGACCCCGGCACCATGAGTGCTCACACCGCGGTGGATCTGCCGCGTCTCTTCGAGTCATTTGATCTGCTCGCCCACGAGGAGGTCGAGCGCGAGGGCGAACCGCTCCCCGGCGTGCGGAAGCGCTGGCATGTGCATCACCTCGTCGCGAGGAGGCGATCGTGAGCGGCGCATCACGGCCCTCGTCGCCGGTGTGGCATGCGCTCGATGCGGCCGCCGTGCTCTCGATGCTCGAGGTCGATCCGCGACGCGGCCTTGATGCGCGAGTGGTGGAGGAGCGACGCCGCATCCATGGCTTCAACCGGATCACCCGCCAGGCGCGGACGAGCGCCTGGCGGATGCTGCTGGGCCAGTTCACCTCGGAGCTTGTGCTCATCCTCATCGCAGCGGCGGTCATCACTGCGCTTCTCGGCGAGTGGATCGACTCGGGGGTGATCATCGGCGTGGTGGTCGTCAATGGAATCGTGGGGTTCATCCAGGAGCGGCGCGCCTCGGCGGCGATCGAGGCGCTCGCTCAGGCTCTCGGCGTCTCGGCGCGAGTCCGCCGTGATGAACAACGGACGAAGGTGCCCGCGGCCGATCTCGTGCCGGGCGACATCGTGCTGCTCGAATCGGGCGACGCGGTTCCGGCGGACATGCGGCTCGTCGAGGTGCGCGACCTCTTCGTCGATGAGTCGGCGCTGACCGGAGAGTCGGTGCCCATTGCCAAGAGGGTGCACGCCATGGACGAGGGCACCGAACTCGCCGATCGCGCTGGCATGGTCTACGCCGGGACGGTTGTGACGCGCGGGCAGGGCGTCGCGGTGGTGGTCGAGATCGGCGACGCGACGGAGATCGGCCGTATCAGCGGGCTGGTTCGCCAGGCCGACCGGATCGAAACTCCGCTGACGCGGCGCATCGCCGAGTTCAGTCGTCTCTTGACCTGGGCGATCCTGCTGGTCGCCTCGCTGATGTTCTTCGTGGGTCTCATGCACGGCGCGGGGGCGCTCCAGACCTTCATGGCGGCCGTGGCGCTCGCCGTCGGCGCCATTCCCGAGGGGCTTCCAGCGGTCATCACCGTCACGCTGGCGATCGGCGTGCACCGGATGGCGGCGCGGAACGCCATCATCCGCAAGCTGCCCGTGGTCGAGGCGCTGGGAAGCACCACGGTCATCTGTTCGGACAAGACCGGCACGCTGACTGAGAACCGCATGACGGTGCGCTCGATCTGGACCGCGGCGCGCGAGTACGCCGTGACGGGCCATGGCGACACGCCTGCGGGCGGCGCGATCGAGGAGGCCGATCGACTCGACGATCACCCGGCGCTCGCGGGCTGTCTTCGTGCCGGAACGCTTGCCAATGACGCGGCTCTGCACCGGGGCGCGGAGGGATGGCGCCTCGACGGCGACCCGACGGAAGTCGCCATTCTCGTCGCGGCGGAGAAGGCGGGCATCGACACCCGGGCGCTGCGCGACGCCTCGCCCATCGACGATCTCATTCCCTTCGAGTCGGAGCGGCAGTTCATGGCGTCACGCCACGGGCGCGAAGTGATGCTCAAGGGCTCCGTCGAGCGCGTGCTCGAAGGCAGCGCCACCATGCTCGATGGCGATCGATCCGTCGCGATCGATCGGGCGCGCATCCGCGCCGAGGCGTCGCGGCTCTCCCACGAAGGACTGCGCCTGATCGCCTGCGCCCGCGGTGTGCTGGCACCCGATGCGGCGCTCGACCCCCATCACCTGCCGCCCAATCTCGAGTTCCTCGGATTGATCGGCATGATCGATCCACCGCGCGAGCGGGCGAAGCAGGCGATCCTGCGCTGCCGGAGCGCCGGCATCGAGGTGAAGATGATCACCGGAGACCATCCGGGCACTGCACTCGCCATCGCTCGGAGGCTCGGACTCGTGGCCGCGGAGAAGCGCGAGGGCGAGGTCGTCACCGGCGCTGAACTCGGCCATGTTTCGGATGAAGCGCTGCCGGAACTCGCCGATCGAGTCTCGGTCTTCGCCCGCATGACCCCGGAGCAGAAGCTCCGGCTCGTCAAGGCGCTCCAATCGCTCGGTCATGTCGTCGCCATGACGGGAGATGGCGTCAACGATGCGCCCGCGCTCCGCCAGGCCGATGTCGGCGTCGCGATGGGACGCAACGGGACTGACGCCGCCAAGGAGGCCTCCGATGTCGTCCTGGCCGACGATGACTTCGCAACAATCGAAGCGGCTGTTGAAGAGGGGCGCGGTGTCTTCGACAACCTCACGAAGTTCATCGTCTGGACGCTGCCGACCAATGGCGGTGCCGCGATGATCATCCTTGCGGCGGTCGTCTTTGGAGTCGCCCTTCCCATTCTGCCGGTGCAGGCGCTCTACCTGAATCTCACGACGGCGCTCCTGCTCGGGCTCATGCTCGCCTTCGAGCCGCACGAGCCCGACCTCATGGAGCGCCCACCGCGGAATCCCGGTGCGCCGCTCTTCACCTTCGAGGTCTTCATGCGGACAGGCCTCATGACAATCCTCATTTCGGGCATGGGCTTCGCCCTCTTCGAGTGGGCGCTGGCGCGGGAGATGAGCGAAGCGCAGGCTCGCACGATCGTCGTCAGTGGTGTCGTCTGGTGCCAGATCTTCTATCTCTTCAACTGCCGTTCGCTCCTGCGAGGGGTCTGGAGCGTCGGCTGGTTCAGCAACCGATGGCTCTGGTTCGGTGTCTTCGGCATGGTGCTGGTGCAGGTTGCGTTTGCCCACTGGGGGCCGATGCAGGCGCTCTTCAGCACCGAGGGACCGGACCTGACAGCGTGGACGCTCATTGTCGCGGGCGCGTGGCTCATCGGGATCATCGTGGGCTTTGAGAAGTGGCTCAGGCGGCGTGCGCTCGACCGTCGCGCTGCGAAGGGACCACCGGCGGCAGGTCGAGCGCTCTCCTGAGCGGTGTCTTAGGATGGTGGCCGATGGGTGACAGCCTGAGTGCCACGGGAACCTCACCTGAAGCGCCGGAGCATCAGCATGAGATGGTGCGCTCCAGGTACCGCGCTTATGCGCCCAACTATGACCGACGCTTCCGGCGCTACACCGCGTGGTCGCGCGCCATCGTGCTCGATGCGATCCGTGACCTGCCGCCGGCGTCGCGCGTGCTTGATGTCTGCTGCGGCACCGGAGTCGTGACGGCCGCGCTGGCGGATCACTTCCCGAAGGCCGAGATCGTCGGGGTCGATCTTTCCCAAGCGATGCTTGCGCGAGCGCAGGAGCGCCTCGAAGCGCTCGGTCTCGAAGGCATTCACCTGTGCGAGGCCCCTGCGGAGAAGGTGCCGGTTGAATCCGGGAGCGTCGACCTGGCGGTCTGTGCGAATGCCTTCCACCTGCTCGATCGCCAGGAGGCGGCCCTCTCCGAGTTCGCGCGCGTCACGGCTTCCGGCGGGCGCGTGGTCATCCTCGACTGGACCCTCGAGGCGCTTCAGATGCGCTGGCTGGCGTGGTGGCTCAAGGTCTCCCAGCGCACGCGCCGACGCGTGCTGACCCGGGGGTTACTCGCGGATATGGCGAAGCGCGCGGGCCTTGAAGTGGAAGTGGCCGAGCGCGTGCACATCCCACCGGCATGGGGATTGATGGTCGTCCGATTGACGAAGCCATGAGTCAGTCCGCGAGCGAGGCGAGTCACCGCGCCGCAATGCAGTGCTTCGAGGAGCGGCAAGGCGGCTCAAACTCACCCGCTCAGGCCACGGCGTCCGCGCGCCACTTGATCGAACAGCCGATCGCGGGCTTCTGCTCCGGTGATGGCGCACGCCCGGCGAGCACCGCGTCGATGGCGGCCCGCAGATCGGCGCCGTCGACGGGGAGGTTGATCCCGGGCCGACTGGAGTCGAGCTGGCCTCGGTAGACGAGCCGACGAGCTCCGTCGTAGAGGAAGAAATCCGGCGTGCAGGCGGCATCGAAGGCGCGGGCGATGCGCTGCTCGGAGTCGTGCAGATAGGGGAAGGTGTAGCCCGCGTCGATCGCCTCCTGCTTCATGGGGCCGGGACCGTCGGCGGGGTGGGAGACGGGGTCATTCGAGCAGATCGCCACCGTGGCGAGGCCCTTCGCCGCGTACTCACGAGGCAGGCGCGCGAGTTCCGCGCGGATGTGCTTCACGAAGGGGCAATGGTTGCAGATGAACATGACCAGCAGCGCCGGTGCCTTGGCCATGTCGTCGCGCGAGATCACGCGTCCAGAGGTCACATCGGTGAGATGGAAGTCGGGGCAGGGGGTTCCCAGCGGGACCATGGTGGAGGCAAGCGGTGGCATGAGGTCAGCGTAGCCCCGAGATGGCCTCCGCTCTACCATGCTCGCATGGCGTGCTGCGGCATTCGTCCATGCAACGAGCCCGATGACGAGGGCGACTCGGTCGATCTCGGTCCATCGGACGAGGATCTCGAGCGCTTCAGCGGCGACGAGGCGCACTGTCCCTTCTGCGGTGCCGAGGTCTATGACGATGCCGTGAAGTGTCCCGAGTGCTTCGAAGCCATCCAGGGCGCGACTTCGCGCGTGCCGCCGGAAGCGAAGGGTTTCCGTGATCGCACGATGGTGCTGGTGGCCATCGTGCTGGTGCTCGCCGTGCTGGGCCTGCTTCCGATGTTGGTGCGCTTCTGAGCCCCCGGGCGCGCAGCCCACGCGCATCCGCGTGGGGCAATGCCCC